>JBJKPL010000248.1:0-3502 GCA_046706345.1 Candidatus Sulfidibacterium sp. | reverse complement strand
CAGTGGGATCGTCAATTCGCAAACCCTGTCGAAACATCTGAACTCCAGAAAAAATGTGGAACTGGAACTGGGCCAGGGCCACTTTGCGCTCACCACGGTCAGGGCGGGCATCATCATCGGGGCCGGTAGCGCTTCCTTTGAGATCATCCGCGACATCGTTGAAAAACTGCCCTTTATGATCACCCCCAAATGGTTGAAAACCCGCTGTCAGCCCATCGGTATTTCGGATGTGATCCGGATCTTGACCGGTATTCTCAACATGGAAACAACCTTCAACCGTAGTTTTGATATTGCCGGCGACGAAATCCTGACCTATAAAGAGATGTTGCTGGAATTTGCGGCCGTGCGCGGCCTAAAGCGGCACATCTGGACCGTACCGGTCATGACCCCGAAATTGTCTTCCTACTGGCTGTATTTTATTACTTCGACTTCTTATATGCTGGCGGTTTCGCTGGTGGATAGCATGAAAGTGGAGGTGATCGCAAAAGACCGGGAGATGAATCAATTGCTCGACCTCCATCCGCTGTCGTACAGGGAATGCGTGAAACAAGCGTTTGAGAAAATTGAACAAAATGAGATCATCTCCAGTTGGAAGGATTCCACTGTGAGCGGAAGACTCGATTTCAGGATTTCGGATTATATCAAAGTTCCCGAATTCGGATGCTTTAAAGACCGTCGTGTGTATCCTGCGCCGGACCCGGATGCCTGTGTGGAAAAGATCTGGCGCATCGGTGGCGAAACCGGATGGTATTACGCCAACGGACTCTGGAGACTCAGGGGCTTTTTGGACAAACTGAATGGAGGAGTGGGATTAAGACGGGGCCGAACCCATGTTGATGAAATTCAGGCGGGCGACAGCCTCGACTTCTGGCGTGTGCTTTACGCTGACAAAAGGGAACAGCGTTTGCTGTTGTTTGCGGAAATGAAGCTGCCCGGAGAAGCCTGGCTGGAATTTCGGATCCGGGACCATGAACTGGTGCAAACCGCCACCTTTCGCCCACGGGGCCTGCTCGGAAGGTTGTACTGGTATTCTGTCCTTCCCTTTCATGGGCTGATCTTTAAAGGAATGGCCAAAAGGCTGGCGACTCCTGAAGCAACGCAAAAATAATATTCCCGAACCTGAGATCCGGGAAAGCACTTACTCCGGAAGCGGTTGACGAATTTAATACATACAGCTAAAAATCCGAGCGCCAAACACTGACAAGGTGACGTCGCGACAACGTGACCCAAACTTATAACCGATAACCTACAATTCCGAAATTCCGACGCACTCTAGGCACTTTCCTCTTCCCCCCGGATCTGCTCGTCGATGTACTTCCCGATTTCCTCGAGTTTGTCGAGCGGAATGGAATTCAGCGAGCGGTTCATGTCAAAGAGTTCCACTCTTTTGCGCAGGCGGTTCAGGGGTTGGTTCCTGTCGGCCGACCGCTCGTCGTCGGGTGCCCATTCCATCACATCGTTGGGGGTGCAGTGCAGCATCAGGCATAGCTTTTCGAGGTTTTTCAGCGTCATGGACGGGACGCTGTTTTTCCGGATGCCGGAGGCCAGGTGATTGTGGATGCCCCGGTTGGTCAGGTAAGCGTAAGGACGATCGATACCCCGGGCTTTCAGGATCCGTTCAAATTGATAACGTAACATAAGCTGAATTTTAAAGGGTTGCGGACCCTTAAAGATACAATTTCTTTCCCCGATATCCAAATTCCATGCGCCACGGACTCAATTCTGAGAAAAAGCTGCCATTCCTGATATTAAACATGCATTAATGCCTATAAACCTGTCTGCATGGAACAGAAACCTGTCTGCAAGGAACAGTAACTTGTCTGCATGAAATAGAAACCTGGCATCATGAAATAGAGAGTTGGCATCATAAGATAAAAACCTGTTATCATAAAACAGAAACCTTGCATCATAAAGCATAAACCTGGCATCATAAGATACAAATCTGGTATCATAAGAAAGAAACCTGGTATCATGGAATAGTAACATGGTATCATAGATCCAAAACCTGCAGGAAATGAATTGTGACTCTTGATTTTTTCAGCCGGGGGAGCGGTTTCAGTCGTGGATGCATGCCGCACAAATTCCGGGCTTTTCGGATGAATAGTTGCGCACCGGAAGTATCATGATTACCGGGCATTTTTGTTTTGCAAAACCTGCTTTAAACGTTCGCCGGTGGTCTTTAGCCTTTGTATTTCCCGTATCTTTACTCTCTAAATCCCAAGATCATGAAAAAAATCAGAATATTTCAGGTGGATGCCTTTGCAGACCGTTTGTTTGCGGGCAATCCGGCGGCCGTTTGTCCGCTGGACGCCTGGCTTCCGGATGCGGTGATGCAGTCCATCGCGGCCGAGAACAACCTGGCGGAAACGGCGTTCATCGTCCCCAAAGGGGAGGCCTTTGAGATCCGTTGGTTTACGCCGGCGGTGGAGGTGGCCCTCTGTGGTCATGCGACCCTGGCCACGGCCTATGTATTGTTCTATTATCTCGATCATCCCCGGCAGGACATCGTCCTGCATTCGCGGCACAGCGGCGTCCTGAAGGTTTTCCGCAAAGCCGATGTGTTGTACCTTGATTTTCCGGCCGACAAGCTGGAGCGGTGCGACGTACCGGAATTGTTGCCCAGGGGCATCGGCGTCACGCCCCAGGAAGTTTACAAGGGTAAAACCGACCTGGTCGCCGTCTTAAAAAATGAACAGGAAGTAAAGGACCTGAGGCCCGATTTCCGGGCCATTGCCGGTTTGGAGGCCCGTGGGCTGATCGTGACCGCACCCGGAAAGGAGGTTGACTTTGTTTCGCGTTTCTTCGGCCCCCAGGTAGGGGTAGACGAAGACCCGGTCACCGGCTCGGCACATACTTCGCTGACGCCTCTGTGGTCACAGAAGCTGGGTAAAAAAGAGATGAAAGCCCGCCAGCTATCGAAACGCGGCGGCAGCCTTACGGTGGAAGACCAGGGCGAACGCATCCTGATCGGCGGAAAAGCCAAACTCTATCTCACCGGTGAGATCAACGTGGAGTAAAGCAGAAATAAAAAAAAGCGTGAACCCTTCACGCTTTTTTTGACCCCATGTCCGGTAAATAATTTACCAGCCGCCGAATCCCGCATGGTCGTTACTTTTGTCCAGAATTCCGTGAAATCCGCTGCCAGTATCATTATATACTTCTTGTACTATGGCAAAATCATTCCAGTAACGCGGACCAATCTCTTTGCCTTTGGCGCTGTACCAGATCCCGTCTTTCAATGTAGCATCTGACGGGGCAGCGACGATCTTTACAAAATAATCCCAGTGACATACTTTGCCTTTGTCGTTGGTGTAGCTGCCCCACTGATGGTTGGTTTCCCATGCCCCTGAGCCTATGTAGCTGCTGAAACCATAATGTTTGTCCAGTTTTCCGTCGCCGTCGCAGTCTTTGTTCGACAACCAGGCGTCGTTCCATTTCATTATGAGATGATCGGTACGATAATTCCAGAACCACGCATATCCATTACCGGTAACTGTAGGGT
>JBJKPL010000247.1:0-10982 GCA_046706345.1 Candidatus Sulfidibacterium sp. | reverse complement strand
ATCCAGGTGTTGCTGGGGCAGGGCTACCGAGGCCAGACGGCTTTCGGCATATTCAAAGTGGCCGTGATCTTTCACCTCCCCTCGCTGCAGATGAACAGCAGTGTGCTTTATATGAGCCTGACCGATGCCCAGAATTTCGTCTATCCCTATCAGGGCGGGCTGCTGACCGAAATTTCGGTGTTCCTGAAGGATCAGTCCCAACAGGGGGAAGTGCAGAAAGAACTGGAGACCCGACTGGGCCGGAAATTCGAGGTCATTCCCTGGCAAACGATGCTGGCGGACATCCTGCAGACCATTCATTTGGACAATGTGGGCGGACAGTTTATGCTGATGATCCTTTATGTGATCGCCGCCTTTGGTATTTTCAGCACCATCATGATGATGACCATGGAAAAACGGAAGCAGTATGCGGTGATGATCTCCGTGGGCATGCAACGCAGCCGGCTGATCACGGTGAGTGTGGTAGAGACGTTCATTGTCGCACTGATCGGGATCCTGATCGGGCTGATGATCGCCACCCCCTTGCTGTATTACCTGCATTACCACCCCATTCCCATGACGGGAGACATGGCGAAGATGTACCTCGAATTCAACATCGACCCCATTTTGCCCTTCTCCATCAAGGCGCACATTTTCCTGAGCCAGACCCTCATTGTGTTGGCGCTGTCGTTGCTGTCGGCCCTGTATCCCCTGATCTATCTGTCGAGATTCAACGTTTTGAAAGCTTTCAGACACTAAAAACAAAAAGATGTTACTGACCATTGCGTGGAGAAATTTATGGAGGAACCGGCGACGCACCCTCATCGCCTCGGCGGCAGTCTTTATGGCGCTGGTGCTGGCGTTGATCATGCTATCCATGAAATACGGCTCGCTGGAACAGATGGTCAGTGCCGGCGTAAATCAGGTCGGCGATCTGCAGATCCACGATGCGGGATACTGGGAAAACAAGAGCATCGACCATGCCTTTTTTGACAACCCCCGTTTTGAGCAGACTTTTCGGGAATTTCCGAGCGTCAAAAGGGTGATCCCGCATCTTGAAACCTTTTCGCTGGCCTCTTTCGGGAAGCAGACCAAAGGCATTCTGGTTTCAGGCATCGATCCCAGGCTGGAGGATCAGCAGATCGGCCTGTCCCGGAAGATCGTACAGGGTCATTATCTGCAACAGGACGGAGAGGTCCTGATCGGCGACAATATGGCCTCTTTTCTGCAATTGGGCGTCGGCGACAGCCTGGTGCTGCTGGGACAGGGATACCGGGGGATCACCTCTTTCGGGATTTATAAGGTGGCGGGAATTTTCCACCTGCCTTCGGCCGAAATGAACGGCAGTCTGCTCTACATGAGCCTTCACGATGCACAGCGTTTCGTATATCCCTATCAACCCGGATTGCTGACGGGATTTTCCGTCTATCTTGACAAACCTTCAGAAGCGAAAAAACTGAAGCCCCTGCTGGAAAAGAAACTGGGCAAAACCAGCGAGGTGATCACCTGGGAAACCATGTTATCGGAGCTGTTGCAAACGGTAAAAACAGGAAAGGCCGCCAACCAGATCTTTGTTTTGATCCTCTACGTGGTGGCAGCATTTGGTATTTTCAGCACCGTGCTGATGATGACCATGGAAAAGCGAAAACAGTATGCGGTGATGGTTTCCATCGGCATGAACCGCAGAAAACTCATCTGGATGAGCATCCTGGAGACCTTTATGGTTTCCGTGGTGGGGGTGGTGGCCGCCCTGGTGGTCATTTCACCGGTATTGTTTTACATGCATTACCACCCCATACCGGTCACAGGCACCATGGCCAGGATCTATCTGCAGTACAATATTGAGCCCATCCTGCCCTTTTCGGTGAGTTCGTCCCTGTTTATCACGCAGACGCTGATCGTACTGACGCTTTCGTTTTTATCGGCCTTGTATCCGGTTCTGTATATATCGAGATTTAATGTATTAAAAGCCTTCAGGCACTAAATTCAAGATTATGTTATTTGCCATTGCATGGAGAAATTTATGGAGGAACAAACTTCGCAGTTCGGTGATCTTTGTCTCCATTGCCGTCGGGATCATCGGTGCGGTGTTTTCCGGCGGATTTATGGCGGGAATGGCCGACCAGCGTGAAAACGCGGCCATCGCCAACGAAGTCTCCAACATTCAGATCCACAACCCGAAGTTTCTGTTGAACGAAGAAGCCCGGTACATGGTTCCCGACGCCCGGCAGAAAGTCCTCCGGATCGAAAAGATCCCGCAGGTGAAAGGCGTCAGCAACCGGTTACGCATCACGGGCATGGCTGCCTCGGCCAACGCCGGTGCCGGGATCACCCTCCGCGGGGTGAACATCGCCCAGGAGCTGAACGTCAGCGACATCAACCAGCATATCATTCAGGGTGCTTATCTGACGCCAGAAGACAGATTCCCGGCGGTGATCGGCCAGAAATTATCCCACAAACTCGACCTGGGACTGGGAGACAAGATCATCATCACCCTGTCGGATTCCAGCGGTACCATTACCAGCGGCGCATTCACCATCGTCGGCATCTTCAAAACTGCCAACAATCAGTTTGACGAATCCAATGTTTTCGTAAAGAAAAGCGACCTGGCCAAACTGTCGGGCTATCCGCCATCGGCAGGGAACGAAATCGCCATCCGGCTCCACTCCAACCTGGCCACACCGGAGGTGGTGAAAACACTCAACACCCTGATGGCCGGTGAAGTGCAGTCCAAAGAGATTATCATCCAAAGCTGGGATCAGATCCAGCCTTTGCTGAAATCCATGGTGGCGATGATGGATTATTTCTCTTATCTGTTCCTGATCATCATCATGGCAGCCCTGGCTTTTGCCATCATCAACACCATGCTGATGGCGGTGATGGAGCGGACACGTGAGATCGGCATGCTGATGGCGCTGGGCATGAACAAAAGGAAGATTTTCCGGATGATCCTGCTGGAAACGGTCTTCCTTTCGGTGATCGGCGCCGTGGTGGGTTTGGGTATCAGCATCCTGGTAGTCCATTATTTTGCCACTTACGGCCTGGACCTGACCCATTCCGCCAGCGGGCTGAATGCCTTCGGCTACAGCGCCCGCATTTTCTTCCGTGTCGACAACGGATTCTATGTCACCAGCCTGATCCTGGTGGTGGTCATCGCCCTCATTTCTGGCATCTCGCCGGCATTAAAAGCGTTAAAATTACAGCCTGCCACAGCCATCAGAGAAAATAATTAATGATCCTTTAAATACAAGACCATGAGTATCATTCAAGCAAAAAACATTCATAAAACGTACAACGAGACCAATGTTCCGGTACATGCGCTCAACGGGGTGGACCTGGAGATCGAGAAAGGCGAATTCACCGCCATTGTAGGCCCTTCGGGTTCCGGAAAGACCACACTGCTGAACATCATCGGCGGCCTGGATCTCCCGTCCCAGGGCGACATCTTTATCGAAGGCACCAATCTGAAGAGCCTGAGCTCACGCCAGCTGATCGATTTCAGACTACATAACATCGGGTTTGTTTTTCAGGCCTACAACCTGATCCCCGTGCTGACGGCGTTGGAAAACACTGAATTCATCCTGGAGCTGCAAGGCGTGCCAAAAAAAGATCGGGAGCAACGGGCAATGGAAATTTTGCAGACTGTGGACATCGCCGACAAGCGCGACCACAAACCGGGACAACTTTCGGGCGGACAGCAGCAGCGGGTGGCTGTCGCCCGGGCCCTGGCCTCGCGACCCAAATACATCATCGCCGATGAGCCCACCGCCAATCTGGATTCCAAATCCACGGAAGAACTGCTGACGCTGATGAAGAAAATGAACGAAAAATTTCAGACCACCTTCGTATTTGCAACCCACGACCAACGGGTGATGGACAAAGCACGCCGCATTGTGACCATCGAGGACGGCAAGGTGGTGAAAGACGAAATTTTTGAAGACAACAAATAAACCGGTATCTATGAAACTGAAATTTGCGGGTCTGCTGTTATTGACTGTTTTTCTGGGGGGGGAAGTCATGGCCCAAAGCGATTCAAAGGTCTCGTTAAAAGGCTTTTTCGAATACAACAACACCGTATGGGCGCCGCCGGAACAACAACCGTGGACCGAAATTTCAGGGATCTACAACCGGCTGGACATGAACTGGTTTCCCAACAATCATGTGAATTTCCAGCTGGGAATGCGCAACAATTTCAATTTCGGTTCCCTGATGGCGAAGTTTTCTCCGTTGTATGCCAATTATCTGACGGAAGACGACGGCTTTATGGATCTGACCTTTAAGCTGGCCCGGGATTCTTCCTACATCCTGTATTCCAATCTCGACCGGTTGAATTTCAAATTCAGCTTCAGCAAACTGGAAGTCACCCTCGGGCGGCAGCGGATCAACTGGGGCATCAACACGGTGTGGAACCCCAACGACATCTTCAATACGTACAATTATTTCGATTTTGATTATGTGGAACGTCCCGGCAGCGATGCCTTTTTGCTGCAGTATTATACCGGCGCCCTTTCCTCGCTGCAGGTGGCGGCCAAACTCGACCGGCAGCACCAGCTGACGGCGGCGGCCATGTACAAATTCAATCTGAAAAACTACGACTTCCAGCTGCTGAGTGGTGTGATGGATCAGGATTTTGTGGCCGGATTCGGCTGGGCAGGGCAGATCGGTGGAGCCGGTTTCACGGGGGAAGGCAGCTACTTCAGGAATCTGAAGACCTTCCGTCGGGCCACGGGGCAATGGGTGATCTCCGTCAGTGGAAACTACACCTTCAAAAACAGCCTGTTCCTGAACACTTCCTTTATTTACAATAGTACCGGAACTACCGGGCCGGCAGGGCTCAACAACTTCCTGCAGCTCGCCAACCTCTCCCCCAAAACGCTCACCCTTTCGCGACTCAACTGGTTTGCGGAAGCCTCCTACCCCATCACACCCCTGATCAAGGCCGATGTTTCGGCCATCGTGAATCCCTATGACAAGTCGGCCTTTCTGGGCCCCTCGCTGGATTTCAGCCTGACAGAGAACCTCGAACTTTTCGTGATGGGCCAGGTATTCGCAGGAAAACAGTCTACGGAATACGGCAACTACGGCCAGATGTATTACATGAGACTAAAATGGTCTTTTTAAACGGGTTAAATAAATTCCGATAGGGCCACATTTCCCCGAATCGTTAGGCGGAACCCGTAAATAGCCACCGACACTGTCAGGATTTGGAGGTTCTTTGTTACTTTTGTCTCATAAAATAAGATTATGAACGAAGATTTAAAAAAATTAGAACCGGCCCGGGTGTGGCATTTCTTCAGAGAGATCCTGTCCATCCCCAGGCCTTCAAAGAAAGAAGGAAAAGTAATAAAATATCTTCTGGCTTTCGCCGAAGAACGGAAGCTGGAAGCCGTCCAGGATGAAATCGGTAATGTACTGATCCGCAAACCGGCCACGACCGGGATGGAGCGGAAAAAATCCGTGGTCCTGCAAAGCCATATTGACATGGTCTGCGAGAAAAACAGCGATAAAGTCCATGACTTCGAGAATGATCCCATCGAGGCGTATGTGGAAGACGGATGGGTGAAAGCCAAGGGCACCACCCTGGGTGGTGATGATGGCATCGGCGTGGCGGCAGAGCTGGCGTTGCTGGATTCCACGGACATTCCCCATGGTCCGCTGGAATGCCTTTTTACCATCGATGAAGAAACGGGTCTGACCGGTGCTTTCGGTCTGAAACCCGGCTTCCTGAAAAGCAACATCCTACTGAACCTGGATTCGGAAGACGAGGGTCAGTTGTTCATCGGCTGCGCCGGCGGACAGGATACCCTCAACTGGCTTCCCTTCCAAAAAGAAGCTGTTCCGGCCGGATTAGCACCCGTCAGGATCATGGTTTCCGGCCTTACCGGCGGCCATTCCGGCGACGACATCAACAAAAACCGCGGCAATGCCAACAAGATTCTGAACCGTTTCTTATGGATGCATAAGGAAAAATTCGGGATGAAGCTCAGCCTTTTTGACGGCGGAAACCTGAGAAATGCCATCGCACGGGAGGCTTATGCCCTTGTTGTCTTGCCGCCGGAAAAAAAAGAAGCGCTGGCTGCCGAAGCCAGGGCTTTTGAAAAAGTGATGCGCAACGAGTTTCATGCCACCGAACCGGGGTTGCAGATCTCGGTGAAAGACGCCGATAAACCGGCGTTTGTGATCGGTGATGCAGACTTCACCCAGCTGGTACAATCCATCTATGCATGTCCCCACGGCGTGATCGCCATGTCGCAGGACATTCCCAATTTCGTGGAAACGTCTACCAACCTGGCCTCGGTAAAATTTCAGGAAAACGAGATCCTGATCACTACCAGCCAGCGCAGTTCGGTAGAATCAGAGAAATGGAATGTCACCAACATGATCACCAGCCTGTTCAGCCTGGCCGGCGGAAGGTCGAAGACCTCTGAAGGTTATCCCGGCTGGACGCCCAATCCGCATTCCGAGATCGTGGATCTTACCGAAAGCACCTACAAAAAGCTGTTTGAGATGCAACCCAAGGTGCTGGCCATCCATGCCGGTCTGGAATGCGGGCTGATCGGCGACAAGTACCCGAAAATGGATATGGTATCCTTCGGGCCTACCATCAAAGGGGCCCACTCTCCCGATGAAAGACTGGAAATCGAATCCGTGGAGAAATTCTGGAATTTAACCCTGGAAGTTTTAAAAAATATCCCGGATCAGGAATAGGTATTCTGAATATCTTTGCTGCGAAAAGCGGCAAAGATATTTCATGAAAAAACCTCAAGGCAGCCTTTTTATTCACGACCTCAGGAAACGGTCCTTTTTAGTGGCCGTGCTGCTGTTCTTTTTCTTTGCGCCTTATGGAGTGAAGATCGCCGATATGGTGGTTCACCGCCATTATACGAGCCATCTGATTACGACCGCGGAAGCCGAAATCAACATTGAGGGGCATTTCTGTCCCATTCCTGGATTTCAGTACCAGTCTTTTCTTTTTGAACCCCTAGTGGAAGAAACCTCCGGGATCCATTTCCTCCACAAGATTTTTTTGTTCAACACCCAGGACCCCTTTGTTTCGCCCTATAGCTGCTCATTTTCTTTGCGTGGCCCGCCTTTATTGGACAACCTTTCTTAATTCTCATTATTCCTTTTGTCCAATAATTTTTACTTCCATGAAAGCAAAGATCATTCTTTTCTTTCTGCTGTTTCTTTTTGTAAAAGTAAACGCAGACAATGTCATCCGTGGTACCATCACGGACGGTAAATCGGGGAAAACCCTGCCCGGTGCCAATATTGTGATTACCCAACTCTCGGCGGGGACCGTCAGCGACAGCCAGGGTCATTACACGCTCCGTAACCTCCCCAACGGGGAGTTTCTGGTCAGTTTTCTGTACGTCGGTTATGAGACCGTGGCCAGGAAAGTCACCCTGACGGGGAATACCCAACTCACACTGCCTGTAGCCTTAGATCCCGTCGCTTTCCAGGGCCAGGAGGTGGTGGTGACGGGGAGTTTTACCAGTACACAGCGGCAAAACACCATCCAGATAAACTCGGTCAGTTCCAAGAGTATCAATCAGACAGGGGCTCCGTCGATGATGGCTTCGCTGGCGCAGATCCCCAACGTGTCGGTGATCTCAAAAGGACCCGGGGTAGTGACGCCCGTGATCCGCGGTCTGTCTCTGAGCAATGTGCTGGTTCTGCAAAACGGGATTCCCATGGAGAATTTCCAGTTTGCTGACGAACATCCTTATATGGTCAGTTCCACGGGGCTGAACCGGGTAGAGGTCATCAAGGGGCCGGCATCGCTGATGTATGGCTCCGGGGCCGTTGGCGGGGTCATCAACCTGATCTCCGACCCGGTAGCGCCGGAAGGGACTGTGGACGGCAGCGCCGACCTGAAATATTTCAGCAACACACTGGGTACCAACGCCGGCATCGGTCTTCGAGGAAATAACAATGGTTTTGTCTGGGGTGCTCATGTTTCGCTTAACAGCCAGGAAGATTTCCTTCAGGGCAACGGTGCCTTTGCCCCCAACACCCGCTTTAACACCCAAAGCGCCAAATTTAATGTGGGGCTGGTGAAAAAGATCGGCACTTTCCGTTTGTTTTACAATTACGACCGTGATAAATTCGGTATGGCTGTGGCGGAATCTTTGCCGCTGGTCACCGAACGCGGCCGGAAAAACAACCTGTCGTACCAGAACCTGACGGATCATCTGCTGATCTCAAAAAACCGGTTGTTTTTCGGAAAATTCCAGTTGGACGGTGATTTCTCCTTTCAGGACAACAACCGTCGGGTAGAGGCAAATCCGCAAACCCCGCCTTTTGAGATTGTCAACATGACGTTGAGAACGTTGACTTACCGGATGAAGGGCATCTACAATTTCTCGGAGAAATTCAAGGCTTTTGCAGGGATCCAGGGGCTGGCGCAAAGCAACCTGAATCACCAGGCACCGCAACATGTCATCCCCAATGCCGCCCAGAACGATTTTTCCGTTTTTGCCATGGGTCGATACCACTGGAATGCGAATATCATTACAGAAGGGGGCATTCGCTTCGACCACCGCACGATTTTTGTACCTTCCTATACCAACAGCAGTACCGACAGCCTGATGCCCGATTTGAACCGGCATTACAACAACCTCAGCGCTTCGCTGGGAACCAATTTCCATCTCAGCAAGTGTTGGCTGATCCGGTTGAACCTGGCTTCGGCATTCCGCAGTCCCAACATCGCCGAGCTGACGCAGGACGGATTGCACGCCAATCAGTATGATATTGGAAACTGGAATCTGAAAAACCAGCGGAACACCGAGGCGGATCTTGGACTTTACTATCAGGGCACGCATATGAAATTTCAGATCTCGGCATTCTACAACCATATCGGGAATTACATCTACCTGACGCCCACAGGCGCCACCACCGGTGCGGGCAATCCCATTTACGAATACCTGCAAACGCCTTCGGAAATATACGGTGGTGAAGCAGGATTCTCGGTCAGGCCCGGTTCGCTGGAATGGCTCAGCATGGAAGGCAACTATTCCTACCTCCTGGGAAGAAAATTATCCGGCGGTTATCTTCCGCTGATCCCGGCCAACCGGATCCACTTCGAAATTACGGCCACAAAAAGTCAATGGCATCATCTGAGCCACAGTTTCGTGAAAATAGAAACCAACTATGTGTTTGCGCAGCATCATCCCGGCCAGTTTGAAGTCGCCTCCGGCGCCTACGATCTGATGAACCTCGTCGTGGGAACCCAGGTGAACGTCAACCGGCAATGGGTGGATCTTGATATTACGGCCTCCAACCTTTTCAACACGGTTTACATGGACCATCTGTCTACCATCCAGCAGCTGGGTTTGTATGATATGGGGCGCAACATCACGGTTTCCCTGCATATTCCTTTTGGGATAAAAACGGCGGAACGGGCATCAAATTAAATTTTACATCTCGCTTTTATGTATTAGCTTTGTTCAACAGAAAAAACGAAAAGCTCCGGCAAACAGGCTGTGGCCTGTTTGCCGGGAAAATACATCCGGTGATCATGAGACAATGGAAAACCTTTTTATGGCTGGCAATGGCAGGATTTTTCATGATCCTGGCATCCTGTCAGAAAAAGGAGGTTTTTGATACCAGTCCTGCCCTGAAGCTGAGCTTTTCGAACGACACCGTTCTCTTCGACACGGTGTTTACCTCACGGGGTTCCACGACGCGGGCACTGATGGTTTACAATCATTCCGGGAATAATGTCCGGATCTCCCGCATCCGGCTGGAAGGCGGCAGCGCTTCTCCTTTCAGGATCAATGTGGACGGCACGCCGACTGCCGACGCCAGCAACATCGAACTCCGCGCCCATGACAGTTTGTTCGTGTTTGCCCGGGTCACCATCGATCCCAACAGCGCCACCAGTCCTTTTGTGGTTCAGGACAGCATCCTGTTCCAGCTAAACGGCAACCAACAGATGGTCCGGCTGGTTGCCTGGGGAAAAAATGCGCGATACATCCTTGCCGACCACATTTCTTCGGGTTTTCCGCCTTACAAAATCATCGCCGACAGCCTGCAGACCACGCACTGGGACAACACGCTGCCTTATGTTGTGTATGGTTATGCCGTGGTGAATGCCTACGGGAAACTGATCATCGATCCGGGAACCCACATTTATTTCCACAAGGATGCCGGTTTGTGGGTCTATGCCAATGGCCAGCTGGACGCGGAAGGAACCCTTGAAAATCCGATCGTGTTCGAAGGCGACCGGCTGGACACCAGCTATGCCAGCCTTCCCGGTCAGTGGGACCGGATCTGGATCATGGAAGGCGCTTCAGGGAAAAACAACATCATCAAAAATGCCGTGATCAAGAACGGATACATCGGCATCCAGGCCGAATCGTTTTTTCATCCCACCCAAAACCAGCTGATCCTGGATAATGTGGTGATCAAAAACATGGACGGCATGGGCCTCTTTACGCGGAATTACAACGTCAGCGGACAAAATGTGGTGATCGGCGATTGCGGTGCCTATTGCATGGCCCTGACCCAGGGGGGTAACTACCAGTTTATCCAGTCGACCTTTGCCGATTACTGGCCCTATTCGGTGCGCAACAATCCGGCGGTGATGATCAGCAACTTTACCGTGGATTCCAGCAATCAAACGCTTACGAATCCGCTGCATTTCAATCTTGGCAACAGCATCATTTTCGGTTATAACAGTGACGAATTCGGAACCAAAATGGTTTCCGGCGCCGATTCGGCATATTATTTGGATCACTGTCTTGTCAAAACCACACGCAACATGAGTGACCCGAATTATTTCAATCAAATCCTGAAGAATCAGGATCCGCTGTTCCGCAATACCGACCGCCAGGATTACCGGCTGGATACGCTCTCGCCTGCCATCGGAAAAGGAGATCCCAACATCAGCACCCAGGCACCTTATGATATTCTGGGGAATCCCCGTGGCAGTGTCCCTGATCTGGGGGCTTACCAATTTGTTCCCGGTCAGGGTAAAAGGTAAAAGGAAACTTACTAAT
>JBJKPL010000246.1:0-3099 GCA_046706345.1 Candidatus Sulfidibacterium sp. | reverse complement strand
GACCCAGATTGCCTTCGTTGATCAGGTCGGGAAGGCTGAGCCCCTGATACTGATACTGTTTCGAAACCGAAACCACAAAGCGTAAGTTGGCTTTTGTCAGTTCTTCCAGCGCTTTTTTATCGCCCTGTTTGATCCGCCTCGCCAGCTCCACTTCCTGTTCTGCGGTGATCAGATCCACTTTCCCGATTTCCTGAAGGTATTTGTCTAAAGACGCGGTTTCCCGGTTGGTTACCTGTTTGGTAATTTTAAGTTGCCTCATATGTCCTGATTGCTATTTTTGGTTATAACGGTTTATACTTACGTATAATCTCGAAAAAAGTTTCGTTTCCTGACCTAATTTCTTTCAGGTTTTTCCAAAAGCACCTTGCGGGAAAGTTTCATTTTACCGTTACGTTCATCGATGCCGATGAGCTTCACCTGAACTTTTTCTCCTTCATGCAGCACCTCTTCGACTTTTTCAAGACGTTTCCAGGCAATCTCGGAAATGTGCAGCAGGGCTTCTTTTCCGGGAAGGATTTCGACAAAGGCTCCGAAAGGAACAATGCTTTTTACGGTACCGTTATAAATTTCTCCTACCTCGGGAACGGCAGCAATCGCGCGGATTTTTTCTTTGGCGGCTTCGATGGAAGCCTTGTCGGGCGATACGATGTCGATCACACCAAATTCGCCGACTTCTTCAATGACGATGGTCGTTTTGGTTTCCCGCTGCATTTCCTGGATGATCTTTCCACCGGGTCCGATCACGGCACCGATGAATTCTTTGGGAATGGTCATGCGCTCAATTCTCGGAACATGGTCCTTGTAATCGGCGCGGGGTTCGGTGATGGTCTTGGCCATTTCTCCCAGGATGTGCAGCCGTCCCTGACGGGCCTGTTCCAGGGCTTCTTGCAGAACTTCATAGGAAAGCCCATCGACTTTGATGTCCATCTGGCAGGCGGTGATCCCGTCTTTGGTTCCGGTGACTTTAAAGTCCATATCCCCCAGGTGATCTTCGTCTCCCAGGATGTCGGACAACACGGCGTATTTTCCGGTGGTGGTGTCGGTGATCAACCCCATGGCAATCCCGGCAACGGGTTTTTGGATCTTCACGCCGGCATCCATCAGGGCCAGGGTGCCGCCACATACAGTGGCCATGGAAGAGGAACCGTTGGATTCCAGGATCTCAGAGACAACGCGGATGGTGTTAGGATTGGCTTCCCCGTCGGGGATGACATATTTCAAAGCTCTCATGGCCAGGTTTCCGTGACCGATTTCACGACGGCCCGGGCTTCCGAAACGTCTGACTTCACCGGTGGAAAAACCGGGGAAGTTGTAATGCAGGATGAATTTGCTGCTGCCTTCGATCACGGCGCCGTCGATGGTTTGTTCGTCCATCTTGCTGCCCAGGGTCACGGTGACCAGTGCCTGGGTTTCACCCCGGGTGAAAATAGCCGAGCCGTGGGTGGAAGGAAGGTAATCCACTTCTGTCCAGATGGGACGGATCTGATCCAGCTTTCTGCCATCCAGCCGTTTTCTTTCATTCAAAATGGCATTGCGGACGGCTTCTTTTTCCACATCATGGAAATAACGTTTGGCCATGGTTTCGATCTCTGCACGCTCTTCTTCTGAATATTGCTCCAGAAATTCTTCCCGGACAGCATCAAAAGCTTCGGAGCGGGCATGTTTGTCGGCATTGCCCTGGAGGGCGATATCATAACATTTCTGATAAGTGGCTTCTTTGACCTTGGCGCGCAGCGCCTCGTCGTTGTTTTCGTGGCAGTATTCCCGTTTGGTTTTGGATTTCTCTACCATCTCAGCCAGCTCCCTTTGTGCCTGGCACTGCACTTTGATGGCCTCATGGGCTGCTTTCAGTGCTTCGAGCATCACGGCTTCGGAGACTTCTTTTAATTCGCCTTCCACCATCAGGATATTGTCTTCGCTGGCAGCAACCATCAGCTCCAGCTCGGCTTCTTCGGTTTCTTTCAGTCCGGGGTTGATGACAAACTCGCCGTTGATGCGGGCCACCCTGACTTCAGAGATCGGTCCGTGGAAGGGGATGTCCGATACGGTAAGGGCTGCAGAAGCTGCCAACGCAGCCAGGGCATCCGGAGAATCATTGTCACCGGCGGAAAGCAGCTGAATGATCACCTGGGTCTCGGCGTGAAAATCATCCGGAAACAAAGGCCTTAAGGCGCGGTCTACCAATCGGGAGATCAGGATCTCGTATTCCGAAGGACGCCCTTCCCGTTTAAAAAATCCGCCGGGAAATTTTCCGGTGGAAGAATATTTTTCTTTGTAGTCAACAGATAAGGGCAGAAAATCTACATCTTCTTTTGCATCTTTGGCGGCAACCACCGTGGCCAACAACAGGGTATTCCCCATTCTTACTACCACGGATCCGTCTGCCTGTTTGGCCAGTTTGCCGGTTTCAAGGGTGATGGACCTTCCGTCGCCCATTTGAAATGTTTTTGTAATCGCTTGTACGGACATATGTCTATTAATTATTTGTAGTTAAATAAAAGCTGATGCAAATTTCGGATAATAAGATGGGTGAGCCGGAGTACCTTAATTATCTGATTTCAATGTGCGGGACTTGTGAGTTGAGCATCAACTTTAGTAAAACACAAAAAAAGGCAATCGGTAAAAATTGCCTTTTTCTGCATTTGTGATATATTTCTTATTTTCTAATTTTCAGCTGCTTAATGATGGTACGGTATCTTTCGATGTCTTTTTCTTTCAGATAATCAAGCAACCTTCTGCGTTTTCCAACCAGACGGACCAGAGAACGTTGTGTGAAAACGTCTTTCTTGTTTTTCTTCAAATGTTCGGTCAGATGGTTGATGCGGAAAGTGAAAAGAGCGATCTGGCCTTCGGCTGATCCTGTATCAAATTCATTCTTTCCGTACTGTCCTAAAATCTCTTTTTTCTTTTCAACAGATAGATACATAGTATTCTTTTTCTAATTTTCGGGCTGCAAAAATAGCAACATTATTTTAACTGGACAATTTTTTTTATTAAAATTCATCGTTTGTAATGAAATATTATATTTCCATGAGATATAGCCGGTTAGAAGGGCTGCCGGATTTTGTAGAATAAACCCCGCTTTTCCCTGGTCGAAAC
>JBJKPL010000245.1:0-7025 GCA_046706345.1 Candidatus Sulfidibacterium sp. | reverse complement strand
GAGCGTATCTCCTTTCCGGAGGCCTGCGGCTTTTGCCGGTGAATCTTTTGTAAATCCGTCGGCTACAAACGGGGTACGGGGTGACAATAACGATCCGGCATCTTTGTTTTTTATCAGCTGGCGGATGGTATTGCCTGGAAACTGAATCGTGACCGTGTCGTTATTCCTGACGACAGTGGCATATTTTGCCTGATTCAGGACAATGACCATGGGTATTTTCTGAAAATTCTTCACATCCTGTCCGCCGATGCTTATGATCTTGTCACCGGTACGAAAACCCATTTCCCGGGCCAGGCTGTCGGCCACAATACCGTATTTGTTGACCTGCTGCGTAGGCAGATAGCTTTCGCCGAAATAGGCCAGGATGCCCATGTAAATGATAAAAGCCAGTACCACATTCATGGTCACACCCCCCAGCATGATGATCAGCCGTTGCCACGCCGGTTTGGAGCGGAATTCCCAGGGTTGTGGGGGCAGTTTCATCTGTTCTTTGTCCATGGATTCATCGATCATCCCCGAAATCTTCACATAACCTCCCAGCGGGAGCCAGCCCATGCCGTATTCCGTATTTTTATAATTGAACTTAAAAACAGAAAACCAGGGATTAAAAAAGAGATAGAATTTTTCCACACGGGTTTTGAAAATTTTGGCAGCCGTAAAGTGTCCCATCTCATGGATGATCACCAAAATGGAAAGGCTCAGGAGGAGCTGTAATATCTTGATTAAAATCGTCATTGTTTATCGCAATGTTGTTTGATGTATTCCGCAGCTTTAATTCTGCAAAGCGCATCGGTATTAAAATAATCTTCCGGTTCGGGCGATTGAATAAAAGGCAGCCGCTGCATGCAATGTTCCACCACTTCCGGGATCTGCATAAAACCGATCCTTTTTTCCAGAAAGGCCTGAACACTTAATTCATTGGCAGCGTTCAGAATACACGGTAGATTACCGCCTTTATTCAATGCTTCAAAAGCAAGTGCAAGGTTACGAAATTTTTTCATATCCGGGCGCTCAAAACTCAGGCTTCCCGCACGGCTTAAATCCAGTCGCTCAAGCTGATTCGCATACCGCTCGGGATAGCTCAGCGCATACTGGATGGGGATCTTCATGTCGGTGGTGGCCAGCTGGGCTTTCACCGATCCGTCGGCAAAATACACCATGGAGTGGACGATGGCCTGTGGGTGGATCAGGATCTCGATCTGTTCCGGTTTCAGGTCAAACAGCCACTTGATCTCGATGGCTTCCAGCCCTTTGTTCATCAGCCCGGCGGAATCGATGCTGGTCTTGCCGCCCATGTGCCACACCGGATGTTTCAGCGCCTCCTCAGGGCTTACCCGGTGTAAATGTTCTGTTTCTTTTCCCGCAAAAGGTCCCCCGGATGCGGTCAGGATCACTTTCTCAATGGGATTGTCAAATTCGCCGGCCAGGCACTGAAAGATGGCCGAAGGTTCAGAATCCACCGGAATGACCGGCGTTTTGTTTTCCAGTGCCACTTTCGTGATCCATGCCCCGGCAGCCACCATGCTTTCCTTGTTGGCCAGGGCTACCGGTTTTTTGTTTTTCAGGATTGCCAGCAGCGGTTTCAGGGCCTCAAATCCGACGATGGCCATCATTACCAGGTCGATGCTGTCCATGGCGGAAACCTGTTCCAGCGCAGCAGCGCCGGCATAGACCTTGATATCCAGCGGATCGAGGGCATCAAAAACCTGTGGATAGCGTTTTTCGTCGCCGATGACCACCACATTAGGCTTGAATTCCTGTGCCTGGCGGATGAGCAGGTCGGCCTGGGAAAAGGCCGTCAGCACCTCCACTTCAAAATGGTTGGGTTGCTGCCGGATGACTTCCAGCGTTTGAACGCCGATAGAACCTGTGGAACCGAAAATGGCAATTTTTTTCTTCACGGATACCGGCGCTATTTGAAATTAATGTAATCGGCGGGGTTCACTGGATTGCCATTGTACCAGAGTTCGAAATGCAGATGCGGGCCGGTGGTGAGCTCACCGGAATTCCCGGCAATGGCAATGGGGTCGCCGGCTTTCACCAGGTCGCCTTCCTGCTTCAGCAGGGTGGCGCAGTGTTTGTATACCGAAATGAGATTCCCCGAATGCTGAATGGCAATGACATTGCCGGTTTCAGGGGTCCAGGTCGACAGGATTACGGTACCGTCCAGCACGGATTTCACCGCTTCGTTGTGGGAAGCCACGATGTCGATGCCGTAGTGTTTTTCCAGCAGGTCGAATTTCCCGGTGATGATCCCGTCCAGCGGGATAAAAAAGTTCTGATCCTGGATGAGCATTTTGCTTGGCGCCAGCCCCGAAGCATCGGTAGAAGTGGGGTACAGGTTAAACCGGGTTTCGTTCTCGAATTCTGCCCTGAGAATGCTGTCTGTTTTTGTCTTCCGGTCTTTGATGGTATCGTAGTTGACGGGCGTACTTTTGGGCTGTTTGTAATTTATCTGCGTGTCTTTATTTTCAATGATGTTTCGGATGTTGGTCAGAAAGACATCTTTTTGTTTCGAATCCTGTAACAGGGAATCAATGGTTCGGTTCAGGTGGTACAGTTCCCGTTTCTGGTTAATATCCGGGTAACCGGGAATGTATTCTTTCAAAGGCGTGTAAGCGATCAAAAAAAAGGTAAGGACAATAAAAATTACCGCCAGGCTCAGCAAGGTGGTGATGACATGCATCCGCGTCAGTCGAAAGCTGAAACGTTCTTCGAAGGACTTTTCATTTAAAAATACCAGACGATAGGTGGTGCGGAGTTTCTGATACCACTTCTTTTTTTCCTTTTTTGTTGCCATGGACCTTGATTGACCTGCGCAAAGGTAAGAATTAGTTTGTGGAAAAAGGGATTTTAACAAAAGGTAAGGATTTGAGGAATTCACAAAAAAGTAACGCATTCCGGAGCCCGGATGTTCCGGCAAGGATTTGATAAATCATTACATTTGCATCTGGACCAAAATAAAATTAGCGAACAGCAGTTTTAATTAGCAAAAGCCTTTTTTGAAAGCGAGAGAAAAACATCGTCTTCTTTTCCTGATCGTTACCTCCGGCCTGGTGCTGGCGATCACAGGGTGTTCCACCCGGCGCAATACGCTGGGAGCCCGGCTGTATCACAGGCTCACCAGTCATTATAACGTTTATTGGAACGGGAAGCAGAGCCTCGATCAGGGGGTATAGGAGATCGGTGCCAGCGCACAGGATAATTTCAGCCGTGTGCTGCATGTATACAATTACGGCGACGATGCGGTGGCAAAAAAAGTGAGCCCCCTCATGCAGGATGCCATCAAGCAGGCTTCGGAGGGCATTCAGCAGCATTCCATGGTGTTTAACGGAAAAGAGCTGATCCATTGGGTGCAGGAAAGTTACCTGCTGATGGGGCAGGCGAATTTTTACAAAAAGGATTTTACCGCTGCCCGCCGGATCTTCGAATTCGTTTCGCAAAAATACAGCGACCAGCCCATTCATTATTACGGTATGCTGTGGTTGGCGAAAACCTATCTTGAATCGGACGATTTCGACAAAGCCGATGCGGAGCTGAACCTTTTACGCAGCCGGCTTACAAACGATGATTTTCCCATTCCGGTGAAAGAGCAGTTGCCGCTGGTGGAAGCCGACTTTTATCTGGCACGGCATCAGACAGACGATGCCTATCCTTTTCTGGAGCAGGGCTTGAAAACCTGCCGGAACCGGCAGCTCCGGACCCGGATCCTGTTTATTCTGGGACAGATCAACCAGCGTCAGGGACACCTGGATGTTGCCGCCCGTTATTTCAGGGAAGTGATCAAACGGAATCCGTTATTTCAGTTGGACTTCGAAGCCCGGCTGCAGCTGGCCACCAGTTACGATACCCTGCAACAGGACCACAAATTTGTGGAAAAGACGCTGAAAAAAATGGCTTCGGCCAATCAGTACCAGGCATTTCTGGATAAGATCTATTATGCCCTGGCGGAAGTAGCCCGAAAGAATCATCAGGACTCACTGATGATAACGTATTTAAGACTTTCTGTAAGTCATAGTAAAAAGGACAACTGGCAAAAAACCACCTCGGCCGTGACGCTGGCCAAAACCTATTTCAACAGGGGTGATTACCCACTTTCACAGGCCTATTATGATACTGCCGTTCAGTCGATGCCCAAAGAATATCCGGATTACGATCAGCTGAAGAAAACGGCATCGGTCCTGTCAGAGGTGGTCGGATATCTGCAGACCATCCTGGTCCAGGACAGCCTGCAACGGATGGCCAAAATGGATACGGCCCGGTTGTATGCACTGATCGACCGGAGGATCGGGCGTTACAAAAAAGCGCAAGAAAAGAAAAACGAGGCCCAGGCTGAAGCGCAGAATGCACCCCCGGTAGCGCAGCCGGCAAATCAGGCATCGCCGGCAGGTGGCGTCTGGTATTTCGATAATCCTACCGCCCGGTCCAGGGGCTACAACGAATTCATCCGCCAATGGGGCGACCGGAAACTCGAGGATCTGTGGTTCCTGGGACAAAAGCAGCTCTTCTCCGGCCAACAGGCCATGCAAAATCAGGAAACGGCAGAACCTCCCCAAGGAAAACCGGTTATCAACAGCGAAATTCCCAACGCTTCGAATCCGCTCGCAAGAGCTTATTATGTGAAAGATATTCCCAGAACCAAAAGGCAAGAATTTCTGTCCGATTCGTTGATCCGGGATGCATATCAAAACCTGGGATTTGTCTATCTGGAAACCCTCCATGATACCCTCCGGGCATTGAAAGCCTATCGGGCACTTCAGGAACGCTTTCCGAACGATCCGGATCAACTTCAGAACTGGTACCTGTTGTATCAGATCTATTCCGGACTGAAACAGGTACCTCAGGCACAGACTTACAGAGACCTGATCGAAAACAACTACCCCAACAGTTTGTACACCAAGGTGATCCGAAACCCCAATTATTATAAAGAGCTGATGAGTAAGCAGCAGGCGGCGGCAGATCTTTACAAACGGACCTATGAAGCGTATGAAAATCAGGAGTATTACCGGGCGCTGAATTATACCAACCGGGCCCTGGAACAGTTTAAAGACGATACGGTCCTGATGCCGAAATTCCTTTTCATCCGTGCGGTGGCGCTCGGAAAGGTTCAGGTTCCCGATTCGTTGTATACCGCCTTGCAGGATCTGGTGAAATCGTACCCCAACAGCGAGTTGGTTCCCCGGGCCCAGGCCATCATCCTGATGCTGCAAAAAGAATACGGGATCGGCATTACGCCGGCGCAGCGGGCTGCTCTGCTGGCCGGGGAGAAAAATCAAAAACAGGCCGGGCCCTATGTTTTTGACGCCACGGCGCCGCATCTGGTGATGCTGCTGGTAAAAACCGGAACGGTTCAGATCCGGCCGCTGGTGGTGCGCTTGTCCGATTTCAATCAGAAATATTTCCCGAAAAGCGCACCGGAAATCCGGAATATTCCCTTTGATGCCCATTACCGGCTGATCACGGTGGGGAACTTTGACCAGCTGGTCCGGGCCGATGCTTATTTCCGGGCACTGCAGCAAAATGCTTACGTTTTTTCAGGCATTGCCAGAAAAGATTATGAGCTGTTTATGATCTCATTAAAGAATTATTCTTTATTTTACAGAGATAAAAATATTTCTTCCTATACGGAGTTTTATCATGAGCATTATCAATAAAAGTATATCAAGCCAAACCAAAAGAGAGATGAAAATGTATTCGAACGAAGACACGCCCATGCCGAACATCATGGCCCGGGGGACGAAGATCAACGGAGATTTGGAAACCGACGGGGATATCAGGATCGATGGCAAGGTCATGGGTAAGGTCCTGGCAGGAGGAAAAGTTGTCGTGGGCACCGAGGGCTATGTGGAAGGGGAGATCAAGTGCAAAATTATTGATGTTTCCGGGGAACTAAAAGCAGACGTTCAGGCCGACGAGATGACGGTGTTGAAAGCCACCGCACGGGTCGTTGGGAATGTCGTCACCCCGAAGATATCCATTGAACCTGGCGCGGTGTTTATCGGCCAGTGCAAGATGGACCTGAAAGGAAAACCCCAGGGGGATGAACAAAAAGGAAAAGAAAAAAAATAACTCCCTCGGTTTTTATGCCAAATACTCGGCGCTGGGATTCGAAATGATCCTCATTATTCTGGCCGGCGCTTTCGGGGGGAGGGAACTGGACAAAACCGTGACCTGGTCTTTTCCGGTCTTTACTCTTGTCCTGACGCTGGTGGCCGTGGTGGGCGCCGTTTTATATGGCGCACGTGATTTGTTTAAAAAAAAGTGAATTGTCTTAATCCTGAACAATGAAAGAAGTTAAAAGAAAGATCATTATTTCCTTATCCGTCATGTCGCTGATCCTGTTGATCCTTTCGCTGCTGATCGCGCCCCTTTTCCCCTCCCTGCCGTTTTCGCCGACCTATCCCTACATTCTGATATTCTTTTTCCTGACCACCCTGGGGATCGTTCTAATTCTGGGAAAAAGCATGCAGAAGCGCATCGGATATTTTGTGAATTCATACATGATCGTCACCTTTGTGAAGCTGATCTTTTTTTCGCTGATCATCATCGTCTATCTGGTGGTCAACAAAGCCGACGCCATCCCTTTTGTGGTGACCTTCTTTGTTTATTACCTGTTTTATGCCATCTTTGAAGTGGTTGCCCTGCGGCAGATGAGCGAAGCGGCGAAATAAACTTCTGGCGTAAAGATGTTCTTATTAAACGAAAATTATTAATTTTGAGTTTCCTTAGCGCTTAATGCCGAGGCGGACACAAACAGCATTATCTTTTATCGTGACAGAAACCGGGGAAGAGGAGATTGTTGCATTTTCACAGATATGCTTTTGGGGTTCAAAAAGACGGAAGACGACGGTTACCGGAGTTTGGTTTTATATCAAAATGGAAGGTTAATAAAGCGGAATCTTTCGGATAAAAGTTACGGTCAAAAGAGACAAAAAGTGTATAATATAATGAATTACAAAGAGAAATTTACGGGACGGAAAGGAAGGACTTCTTTTCCGATTCAGTAAATTTGTATCTTTGTGGCG
>JBJKPL010000244.1:0-11112 GCA_046706345.1 Candidatus Sulfidibacterium sp. | reverse complement strand
TCGTTTGCCTGGATCCCGGCAGATGCCGGACCGCTGACAGCCATACTTCGGTAGCATGCAACAGACAGGGCTCCTCCTCCTTCAAGAATAGAATGAAGATAATTTTTGACGCTGAGGTTTCGCGCTTTTTATTTTACAATAACCGTTCCGGTCATTTTTGAAGGGAGATACTTACAATAGTAAGGATAGGTCCCGGTACTGTCGAAAACATGGGAGAACATTTGGTTGGGGCCGATGTCTCCGCTGTTAAAAAGCCCGGTAGGTTTTCCGTCCGTTCCGCTGATTACCGTATGGTTGCCGGAATCTTTATTGATCCAGGTAACTTTTTCACCCTTGGTAATGGTTAATGTCTGGGGAATATAAGTCCCGTTTTGAATGATCACCCGGACGGTTGTCGTCTGGCTGGTGGGAGCGGCCATCGCGGTGGATGAAACAACCGCAACCCCTTTGCTTTCTTTTGGATGATGGCTATAACAGGATGACAAGGCAAAAATCAGGCTCAACGCCATTGTGAATACCATGATCCTGGCAAAGGAGCGATGATTCGGGGTATTTAAATTTAAGTTTTTCATGATGATGTAATTTTAGCTGTTTAAGATAATTAAGGAATTCCTCCTAATTTAGTAATTGAATACTAAAATAACGGACAAAGTCAGGGATTATTATTTTTCCGGCGGGAAATACAGCCTAAGTCTTAGGATTTTAATGCAACGCCAGCCTGGTTTCTCCAGTCCCACCGTGCCTTTCCCGGAGAAGGTCATTTTTAATCCATCGTTCGGCCGGAGATTTGCATCCGGCCCTTTCGTTTTGTATTTTTAGGCACAGGAAAAGAATGAGGCATCATGAAAAAGAACAAAACCTTTTGCGATTTAAGCAAGGACGACATCAAAGCCCAGCTTGAAGAACTGATCCAATTAACCCGCCAACCGCGCTACATTTGCCGGAAATGTGCAAGGGTGTGCCATACGGAAGAGCATTTGTGCAAACCTGAGGAAATGAGTTCATAAAGTTCATACCGTGCGCCAGCGTGCCTAAAGTTGTGGTTCGGTTTCAAGAAAACTTCAGGCACTTTCTTCTCCCCTGTTAACCTGCTCATCGATAAACTTATCTATTTCTTCCAGCTTTTCCAGAGATAAAGAATTCAGCGAACGGGTGATATCGATGACTTTGTTTTGGGTTTTCAGCAACTGCTTCAACGGCTGATCTTGGTCGATGTTGCCCTTCTCCGGGATCCACTCCATCAGATCGTTGGGGGTACAATGGAGCAACAGGCAGACTTTTTCCAGGGTTTCCAGCCGGATAATGCGCACCCGGTTACTCTTCATCCGGGTAGCCAGACCCGAACCAAGTCCGGCATGGGTCAACAAACTGTACGGGCGTTCGACACCCCGGGCTTTAAATACACGCGTGAAATTGTAGTTTAGCATAATACAGGGTTTTAAAGGGTTGCTTAAAAATACAAAAATGAAAGCGAAGTGGCAAGTCGTATCCTTCGTTTTTTACAACGGCCTGTCGTTTCCTTCTGTTTTCATGCTGCTTTATGCAGATTTCATGCTATGCCTTTTTGTTTTTCTTCTGCCGGATGTAAAAAACCATCCGTAATTAAATGATTTCATTTCCCGGGCTCAATATTTCGTGTTATAATCAATAATTTTCCTTTTATATTATTCAGTTTTTCCGCCGGTATTGTTTATTTACATGTCATAATTTCAATTTTTTGTGTTGTAACTAAACAGATACATTCCGCTTTAGCAAGATTTTGTTCCGTTATAAAATGCTTTCGTGTTGTTATACCCTCGCGCAAGCGTCCACTTTTGCCGGCATCCCCGGCCTCGTCCTCGTTTGTAACGAGGATGGATTTTCGAAGGACATTTGCAATGTCCGGTAATAGAAAAGCTGAATTACAAATTCAGAAAAAAGCGCGTCCGGGTTTCAAAGCGGACGAGCAGTTGTCAGCGCAATTGTTTTGTACTTTTAGTCTTTTGAATGGAAAAAGAAGATCATGAAAAAGAATAAAACACTTTGCGATTTAAGCAAGGACGACATAAAAGAACAGCTTGAAGAACTGATCCAATTAACCCGCCAGCCGTGCTACATTTGCCGGAAATGTGCAAGGGTGTGCCATACGGAAGAGCATTTGTGCAAGCCGGTAGAGATGAGTTCATAAAGTGAACTAACGTGCGCCAGAGTGCCTAAAGTTTAGGCAAAACTAAAAGGAACTAAATACTACACCTTTTTGGGGTCAACAAGATGAACCTGAAAGAAAAATATCCACCCTCGGAGTCGTGCTCGTGCGATGTCTGTAAAAGCTTTTGTCTGCGTCCGGGCTGGTGGACGGTGGAAGAAGCGGAAAGAGCCATCCGTGCCGGTCTGGAACGCCGGATGATGATGGAAATTTCTCCGGAACGGGATTTTGGGGTGCTATCGCCTGCTTTTAAAGGAAACGAGGGCAATTACGCCCTGCAGGTATTTTCCAAAAACGGTTGTACTTTTTACCATCACGGCTTGTGCGAGTTCTTCGGCACAGAGCTGCAGCCACTGGAGTGCCGGTTTTGCCATCACGACCGCCGGGGACTGGGAAACCTGTGTCACCTGGATATTGAAAAGGACTGGAACACCCATCACGGGCGGAAAGTGGTTTGGTTGTGGGGAAACCGGGTGGGACTTTGGAGGAAATGAATAATTAAAAATGAAAAAAGAAGAATGGGGAAAAATTTTTCATTTTTCGCTTTTCATTTTTCGTTCAGGTTAGCCTTCCGGGAAGTACACCAGCCGCACAATCTTTTCCAGTTCGGCGGCGTCCACTTCATCAAAAGAATTGTGGTCTTTGCTGTCCACGTCCAGCACCCCGACGAGTTCGTTTTCGCGGTTACGCAAAGGAATGACGATCTCGGATTTGGAGCGGGAGTCGCAGGCAATGTGTCCGGGGAAAGCCTCCACGTCGGGGACTACCAGGTTGGTTTGCTGTTCGAGTGCGGCCTGGCACACGCCGGTGCCTTTGGGCAGGTTGGTTGATGCACGCCAGGGCGCCCTGGTAAGGCCCTACCTGCAGTTTTCCGTCCTGGAGGAGGTAGAACCCGCACCAGAAGAAAGTTTCCATTTTATGATACAATACGGCGTTGATGGTGGCCATGTTGGAAAGGGGATTGTTGCTGCTCTTGATGATGAGGTCCTGTATTTGTTTGTATAAACGTTGGTAGCGTTTTTGTTTTTTTTCTTTGTCCATGGGATTTTATTTAGGCTGCAAAAATAAGGAAAGTTTTGGGTGTGTTATGCTTCTTTCCTTCTCAACCCCCTGACCCCCTGAAGGGGGAACCGGCCCGCCCCTTTAGGGGCTTGGGGGTGCGAAGCAGCTTTCCAAAGAATTTTTCGAATTCCTCCGGCGAATTAATGGTGGCGAGAATGTTCGCATCATTCACCGGGACCTTGATTGGTTTAAATCGCTCCAGGAAAACCCGCAGGTTTTGTGTGTAATCCGTGGTTTCGGTCAGGGCGTTGACAATTTCCTGCGAAAGCAGGATGGGATGACCGCCTTCGTCGTGATGGGTGGGAATGGCGTAAGTGTTTTCTTGAGAAGTTGCTGCCAGTATCAGCAACACATCCTGTTTTAAAAACGGATTGTCCACGTTGTGGAGGAAGACACCGCTTTTCGGTTTCAGTGCTTTCAGTCCGGTCTGTATGGAAAAAAACCGTTCCTTTTCCGGGGCCGGATTCAGAATGGCCAAAATGTTTTCTTTGTGCCGAAGCGGCATTTTTTGGAATAGTTCCATCCCCTCTTCATTCAGTACCACGGCCACCGGAGTGCAGCCGAAAGCCCGGTATTCATCGGCGATCTTCTCCAGAAAAGTGCGCTTTGCATCAAACGGAAGAAAGGCCTTGGGCATGCCCATGCGGCCGGAATAACCGGCGGCAAGAATCAAAGCAGCACAAGGTTTGAAGGCTTTCTCCATCTGTTATTTCTGAATGGTAAAAGTATCCCAGTCGGGACCCACGTTGAATTTGGCACGGAACTGCCGGAGCGCGTCGTAAGAAAGCTTTACGGTGACGGCGGCTTCTTCATTTTCGGGCGCTTCGGAGATGACGTTTCCTTTGGCATCCACCACCTTGGAATGGCCGTTGTAGTCGTTGCCTG
Source organism: Candidatus Sulfidibacterium sp. (assembly GCA_046706345.1). GTDB lineage: Bacteria > Bacteroidota > Bacteroidia > Bacteroidales > F082 > Sulfidibacterium. Next base: position 6,980 of record JBJKPL010000244.1, on the reverse strand, counting down.
GCCCGTCTTTTCCGATGCGGTTCACCCCGATGATATAAGCCTGATTTTCGATGGCGCGGGCGATCAGTAGCTGATCCCAGGGATACGCCCTGACGGCGGGCCAGTTGGCGGCGTAAAGCGCCAGGTCGTATTCGAAAGTGCCGTCGGCATAATGATTTTTGCTCCAGACCGGGAAGCGGAGGTCGTAGCATACCATGGGGCGGATGTTCCAGCCTTTGAGTTGCACCGATAGCATGCGGTTGCCGGGGGTGATCCTTTCGTGTTCTCCGCCCATGCGGAAAACATGTCGTTTGTCGTAGCGCTCGTAGCTGCCGTCGGGGCGCATCCAGATGAGGGAATTGGTATAAACGCCGTTGTGATTCAGCAACATGCTTCCCGTGACAACGGCGCCGGTCCGTGCGGCCGTTTCGCGCAACCACAGCATCGTTTCGCCGTCTTCGGTTTCGGCAAAGGGCACCGGGTCCACCGGGAATCCGGTGGTAAAAGTCTCGGGCAGGAGGATCAGATCATGATCCTGTGTCTCCCGCTGAATGATCTCGCCGAAATGCGCGCGGTTGGTTGGGGCGTCTTCCCACGCCAGCCCCGATTGGATGTACAATATTTTCAAATCATTCATGACCGTTCGATTTTAGATCTTTGAGAGGATTTCTGCTGCCTGGGCGATGGTTTCGTCCTTTTTGGCAAAGCAGAATCGCAGCACCTTATGGTCGTCTTTTTTGTGATAGAACGGCGACACGGGGATGGCAGCCACTTTGTGTTCTTCCACCAGCCAGCGGGCAAAATCCATCTCACTTTTGTCGGAGATGGCACTGTAATCCAACAGCTGGAAATAGGTTCCGAAACAGGGCAGGACCTTGAACCGCGAGCCATTCAGGGCCTGGACGAAGGCGTCGCGTTTCTGCTGGTAGAATGTGCCCAGGTTTTTGTAGTTCTCTTCCTTGCCGATGAAATCGGCGATGGCATGCTGGATGGGCGTATTGGAAGCGAAAACGGTAAACTGGTGTACCTTCCTGAACTCGGCCATGAGCTTTTGCGGCGCCAGCACGAAACCGGTTTTCCAGCCGGTGGCATGGAAGGTCTTTCCGAAGGAGCCGATGACCAGCGTCCGTTTGGCCAGCTCGGGGAAACGGCACACGCTTTGGTGGGTGATCCCGTCGAAGATCAGGTGCTCGTAAACCTCGTCGCTGATGACGATGATGTCGGTACCGGCGGTGAGTTTTTCCAGGTTGCGGAGGTCTTCGGCCTGGAGCACACTGCCCGTGGGATTTTGTGGCGTGTTGATGATGATGAGCCGGGTGCGGTTGGTGATGAGCCGGGGAAAATCCTGCCAGTTAATGCTGAAGTCAGGGAATTCCAGGCCGGCATATTTGACCATTCCGCCGTTGATCTTCACCGCCGGGGCGTAAGAGTCATAAGCCGGTTCGAAGATGATGGCCTCATCGCCTTCGCGGATAAAAGCCGAGATGGCTGAAAACAGAGCCTGGGTGGCTCCGGCCGTGATGTTGATCTCGGAAACCGGATCGTATTTTATGCCGTAGTTTTTCTCGAACATCCTTGCAATGGCCTGCCGCAAAGCCGGGACTCCCTGCATGGGGGCATATTGGTTGAGGCCTTTGCGCATATAGAAATACACCAGGTCGATCAACTCTTCTGAAATGGGAAAATCGGGGAAACCCTGGGAAAGATTGAGGGCTTTGTGGTCGTTTGCCAACTGCGACATCACCGCAAAGATCGAAGTTTCGGTCTGCGGTAATTTCGACTGGATGGTTCCGTTAAAAGATTCCATTGAAGCTGTATTTGAATTACAAAAATACTTTTTTAAGAGTCATTAGGATTCTTGTACGTCGAATCTTTTTAGCTTTGCATGTAGTAACACGTTAATCCAATTAAATTAATTAAGCATGAAAACTATTGATAATTATGATTTTAAAGGAAAGAAGGTCATCATGCGTGTGGACTTCAATGTGCCTTTAAATGATCAATTTGAGATCACCGATGATACCCGCATCCGCGCCACGATTCCTACCATACAAAAGATACGCCAAAGCGGTGGTGCCGTTATACTTATGTCGCATTTGGGCCGTCCGAAAACGGGACCCGAAGATAAGTTTTCCTTACGTCATGTGGTAAAAAATCTTTCCGAAAAACTGGAGACGGAGGTGCAGTTCGCGAACGATTGCATTGGGGAAGAAGCCAAAGTCAAAGCGGCAGCCTTAAAAAGCGGAGAAGTCCTTTTGCTGGAGAATCTGCGTTTTTACAAAGAAGAGACGGCCGGCGATGAGACGTTTGCGAAAAAACTGGCCGACCTGGCGGATGCTTATGTCAACGACGCTTTCGGAACGGCGCACCGGGCCCATGCTTCCACCACCATCATTGCCAAATTTTTCCCCAACGACAAGATGTTCGGTTATCTGATGGAGAATGAAGTGAAGAATCTGGATAAAGTCCTGCATCATGCCGAAAGGCCTTTCACGGCCATTCTGGGTGGTGCCAAGGTATCGGGCAAGATCGAGATCATCAACCACCTGCTCGAAAAAGTCGATAACCTGCTTATCGGAGGCGGGATGATGTTCACCTTTATCAAAGCCGACGGCGGACAGGTGGGATCCTCGCTGGTGGAAGAAGACCTGCTGGAAACCGCCCACGAGGCACGTGCCAAAGCCGACAAACTGGGGGTAAGCCTTTACATTCCGCAGGATGCGGTGACGGCCGACCGGTTTGCCAACGATGCCAACCAGAAATGCAGGCCGTCCAACGAGATCCCCGACGGCTGGATGGGACTGGATATTGGCGTGGAAACCAGCGAAACCTTCCGTCAGGTGATCGAGAATTCTGCTACCATTTTGTGGAATGGCCCCATGGGTGTGTTCGAGATGGACAGCTTTGCCGAAGGTACGGTGGACGTGGCCCAGGCCATTGTCCGTGCTACCGAAAACGGCGCTTATTCGCTGGTGGGCGGCGGAGATTCTGTGGCTGCCATCAACAAATACAACCTGCAGGATAAAGTCAGCTATGTTTCCACCGGTGGCGGTGCCATGCTGGAATACATCGAAGGCAAGACCTTGCCGGGTGTGGCTGCAATTTTGGAATAAAGATTCTTTTAAAGAAGATCAAAAGGCTGTCCGCCAAAGGTGGAGCAGCCTTTTTTGTGTTTATAATGTTCAGGCCGGTATCAAACGATCGGATGACCCCTGTTTGATTAATATTGGAACCGGGAATGGTATGACGCAAGTTTAGATGGAATCGACGCTGTGAGTAATGGTCTTTACGACCTGTTCCTTGTCGGGGAGTTGAAATTTGAAATTCTTGAAATGCAGCCAGGAGTACAGGGCCGGGGCGATGGATTCGATAGGTTCGTAAAGCACGGAGTTGTCTTTGGCTTTTTGTTTGATGATGCTGTGGCTGGCGTCGAAATAATTCAGAACAAAAATCAGGATGCTCAAAAACAAAGCGCCTTTCAGTACGCCGAAAACGCCGCCTGCCAGTTTGTTGACAAATCCCAGCAGGAGGATGTCAATAAATTTTTCCACAATCTTCCCCACGGCCAGCACGATGAACAGCACGGCGATGAAGGTGACGATGAACGCGACGGCAGCCATGTATTTTTCCTGGATGGTAAAATACTGCTTGAGAATGCCGGCGGTAAAATCCGAAAAATAAAAGGCGAAAAACAATCCCAGGATAAAAGCGGCCAGGGAAGTGATTTCGACAATGAGGCCTTTCCGGAAGCCGTGGTATCCAAAAAACAACAGCGGAATGATCAGGATGATGTCCAGTAAATTAACGCTCATGGGGCAGGTTTTAGCGAAAAAATTTTCCTTTCAAATATACAAATTTTGATTGCTGTTGCGCGGAGGGATCATTTATTCCAGCAGCCGGAGTTTATTTTTCGGGATCTGCAGGATGATGGCGCTTTCCACCACCTCGATTTCCACTTTGACGCGTGATTTTCCATCGGCTTCGAGCAGGATGCCTTTCAGGCCGATGAGGTTGCCGGCCATGACTTCCACTTTCTTTCCGGCTTCCCAGTCTTCTGCACCCTGGGGCAGGGGTTCTTTTTCATCCAGATACATCCGGATGGCCTCGATCTGTTGCGGCGGCACAGGCACGGCTTTTCCACCGAACGAAATGTATTTCACCGTGTTTCGCACCAGGGCCCGGTAGTAGTCTTTGGGTTCGATGTGCACAAAAATATAGGAGCGGAACAAGGGCTCCTCGACCCATTTTTTCCGGTCGCTCCATTGTTTTAACCGCTTTTCCAATGGCAGATAAAATTCAAGGTCTTCGGCTTCCAGTTCCGCTGCGACTTTTTTCTCTGCACGCGATTTCACGTAGATGGCATACCAGGTTTTTTCTTCGGTTTTATTCATAAGTGTTGAATTTTACCATCTTCCCGATGGGTTTCCGGATCTTTTTCCGGTGTTTGTAATCTGCGGGGGTGTATCCTACCGTGATGAGCAGGGGAATGCTTTTTTCTTCCGGAACGTTCAGCAACGCCATGACGTTCTTTTCATCAAACCAGCCGATCATGCAGGTTCCCAGGCCCTCTTCCGTTGCCTGGAGGCAGAAATGCTCGGCTGTGATGCCGGCGTCGATGAGCGGGTATTCTTTTTTCTTGAGGCGGCCGCCCAACTCGGTAACGATTTTGGGTTTTTCCATGATCAGGGCTATCACCACAGGTGCCTGGACGGCAAATTTGTTGAAGCTGTACAACGGTCCCATGGCGGCTTTTTCCACTTGCTGACGCAATTCGGGTTCGTCCACCACCACAAACGTCCAGGGCTGCGAGTTGCTGGCCGAGGGCGCCAGGCGGGCGGCTTCGAGGCAACGCATCAGTTTCTCCTGCTCGACGGGTTGGTCGGTGTACTTCCGGTCGCTTTGCCGTTGTTGTACCAAATCCAGAAATTCCGTCATTTTTTTCGTTTTTAGTTCGGGGGTTTTGGTTTTGCTATTTCGGTTCAGAGCGGTAATTTCTGCTTTCGCAGGAAGCCCTGAACGAAGGCGGCCAAAAGGATCAGCAAGCTGAAGAATCCGGCCAGATGGGCAAGATAATCGCCTTTTTTCACGTAATAGGTCAGTTTGTCGTTGAGGTTCATCGTCTGGCTCAGCACCGCCGGTACCCCGTATTTTGTGCGCTGGAGTACATCACCGCGCTGGTTGACAAATCCCGAAAAGCCAGTCGTGGACGACTGGGCCACATCGCGGCGTGTTTCGATGGACCGCAGTACAGCGAAGGAGAAATGCTGCCTGTAGCCCGGCGTGTTGCCCCACCAACCGTCGTTGGTGATGACAAAGATCAGCTCGGCGCCCTGTCGCACATACTGGCTGACAAAGTCGCTGTACACGGACTCATAACAGATCATGGGTGCGATCTTCTCGCCCGTCGAATCGTTGGTGAACAGGGAGGTATGGTCGTCTTTTTTCAGTGTCCCCACGGTGCCGCCCAAATTCAGTGCAAATTTTTCCAGCGGACGCAGGAAAAACCAGGAGGGCATTTCTTCCACGCCGGGAACCAGTTTTGATTTGTGGTGCACCTGGATGAAAGGTGACTGATCGATATAGAAAGCAGTATTGTAAGCATAATAATACAGATCTTTTCGATAATGCCGTGCCGCAAGGGTTTTCTTTTCCCCCGGTTTCAGCCAGCGGAAGGTAGAAGCCCCGATCACCATCGAAAGGTTGGGATGTTGCTGCACATAGTTCCGCAGCGTTTTCAGGCTCTGCGAGCGGTCCAGGCTGCCTTCCCACACTTCTTCCTGGATGGTCGATTCGGGGAAGACCACATAATCGGTACTGTCGTTCACCTTTTCGTCGGCCAGCTTCAGGTTCCGCTGGATCAGTACCGAAGGCGGCAGGTTGAATTCTTCCGTGTAAGGATCCGTGTTGGGTTGCACCACCACCACATGGACCGGATTTTGGGTTTCGTGATAATGATGGTATATTCTCAACGACAAGATTATCGGGGCACCGATCAAAAGCACCATCAACAGCCCGTTAAAAAGGGCAATACGCTTTTGAGCCGACAGGATGTTCCTGACCAGGTTATAGGCCAGAATGTTGGCCACCAGGATCCACAAGCTACCTCCGAGCACGCCGGTATATTCGTACCACTGGATCCACAGGTGCTTGCTGGCAAAGACATTGCCCAGGGTTAGCCAGGGCCAGGAAAGTTGCCAGTGCATGTTGAAATATTCCCAGATGATCCAGTAAAAGACCAGGATTCCGAAGCCCTGGATGTTGCTGAAAAGCCATTTTTTCGAAAGGTGGAAAACCTGGAAAACGAAGGCCTGGAACAGGGCGCTCAACAGAATGGCAATGACGGCGCCGGACGGGGTGGCATTCCAGATCCACCAGGTGGTGAGGGTGTTCCAGATGAGGAAGGTCAGAAACGACCAGGCAAACATGCCTTTTTTCCCGTTATCGCCCAGATGTTGCTGGATAAAGAACAAAGGCACGAAAGCAACGAAGATCAGCGGGGTAAACCCGTGAAGAGGCCAGGCTGCTGCCAGCAACACACCGCTGAGCAACGAAAGCAACAACAAATGGACTTTTTTCATATGCAATGATTTGCAGCTAAATTAATGTTTTTGATTTTTTATTTCGGGCATCCCGAAGAATTCCCGGAGCCGTTCCCAGAACCCTTCCTCCAGATGACAATCGGAATGGCCCCTTTCGGGGATGATCCACAATTCCGCTTTGTCACCTGCAGCCTTTTTCAGCCGTTTTCCCTGCTCCACAGGAACAGTGACGTCTTCTTCGCCATGCACCAGTAAAAACCGGGCCTGTGCATCGGCAATGTGTTTTTCAGGGGCCATGGCATCCACGTCCAGTTTTTTGACGTATTTCATGTAGCGGTACAGGAACCAGATCATGGGAAAATACGGGATGTGATGGTCCTTGATCTGTTTGGTAATGACCGCGGTTGGATGGGCAAAGGCGCCGACGGTCAGCACTTTTTGGATCCTGTGGTCGTGTGCGGC
>JBJKPL010000243.1:0-1444 GCA_046706345.1 Candidatus Sulfidibacterium sp. | reverse complement strand
CGACAAGCGCCTTTGCTCCGCCTCGTAAGCAACCAACCATTCCCGCAGGCTCTGCCCGCCGGATTTTGGGGCCCGCGCACATCCGGGAAGAATTTGTAGCCAATGATCCGTGAGGGGTGAACAGACCTTTTTAATCCTTTCTATATTTGATTTTTTTCACTTTGGAACTTAACCCCTGGAACTTTATCCTTGGCTCTGTGCTCTGCGCCCTGAGCTGTTTAACATCGTTCAACAGGTTCAAGGTTGTTCAATCGTTGTTCAGGAACGGGATTCAACCTTCTGACTTCCGTCTTTTTTCCTACCTTTCGGAATAAATCCGGCAACGCGGTTGTCTATACATAAAAATCTTTTGGGAAAGGACGTGTCAAAATATGCGGAGGACCAGATCCTGGTGAACCGGGCCCTGGAAGGCGATACGAAGGCCTTTGAGCAGATCGTAAAGCAGTACAAACCCATGATGGCCCGGGTGATCATCGGAATGGTGGGAAATACCGACGATGCCGAAGACATCGGCCAGGAGGCGTTTATCCGGTTTTACCGTTCGATGCATCAGTTCAAAGGAGATGCGAGCCTGGGAACCTATCTGACCCGTATTGCCATCAACCTGTCGCTGAATGAGCTGAAAAGAAGAAAATCCAATCATCAGGTCAGCCTGGAAGTCAGGCATGAAGCCGGTTACTCCGACCGCCGTTCGTTTCAGAAAAGAGACACTGCCGAACTGGTGGAAACCGCCCTGGCCCGCCTGGAAACGAAATACCGCAGTGTGGTCGTGCTGCGGTTGATGCAGGGATTTTCCACCAAAGAAACGGCCAAAATTTTAAAGGTCCCTTCCGGCACGGTGCTCTCGAGACTGGCACGGGGACAGGAAAAGCTAAGACAAATTATTCGGGATTTGGAATCTTTGGCGCCGCCGGAAGGTCAAATCATTGAAAAAAACAGTACTTTAAATATCGAAATGAGCCATGACTAGCATGAACAAACTCAAAAAGATCCTGTACCGTTCCTTCGAGGAACCGCTCAGCGACAGGGACCGACAGGCGCTGCAAGCGGGATTGCGGGCTTCGGAAGAACTGCAAAATGAAAAACAGGAAATCCTGACCCTCAGGGAAAGTCTGAGCGCCACCAGGACGGACTTTTCCACAGGTTTTGATCAAAAAGTCATGAACCGCATCCGGCAAGAGGAACAGCCGGCCCGTACCTTCGAGCTCTACCCCGTTTTCCGGACGGTGGCGTTTTCGGGCCTGGCAGCCATCCTGATCGTGCTGGTGGGGATCTATTTCACCGATGGCAGCCTGAATCTCGACGCCATCATGGGCATCAGCAAGTACGCCCCTGACCTGGGATTGTTGGCATTTTTGTAAAAGAAAAAAGAGAAAAAATGAACAGTAAAAGGAAATACATACTTACGTTGCTGGCCGTTTTGGTCATCGGAATGATCCTGGGC
>JBJKPL010000242.1:0-11237 GCA_046706345.1 Candidatus Sulfidibacterium sp. | reverse complement strand
AACAGGGAATTGAGGAGATTCTGGAAGAGTTTAAATCCTATATCCAGGATCAGAACCGTCATTTTATCCTGGTCGCCAATAAAATCGACATGATGCAGGAAATTCCGGCCCACCTGAATGAATTGCTGGAACTGGAAACGGTGTTTGTCTCCGCCAAACGAAAAGAAAACATACACCTGCTGGCCGAAACGTTGGTAAATCACGTGAAAAACGACAGTTTGACCGATGAGATCCTGGTGAATAACTCAAGACATTTCGAGGCCATTTCAAACGCACTTGACAGCATCGAAAGCATCGAAAACGGATTCAGCAAAAACGTCCCCACCGATCTGATCGCCATCGATATCCGTCAGGCGCTGTATTAACTGCGTTCCATCACCGGTGAAGTGACCACCGATGAGATCCTCGGGAATATTTTCGGGAAGTTTTGTATCGGCAAGTAATTTATTAACAGAACCTCCCCCCTGGTTCACTGCATTTGCCTTTGGATCATCTTTAATTGCCATGGCATGGTTTCCCATGCCGAAATTACTGGTATTATCTAAAAATTTTCAAATGCTGATTTGGTGATGAAATTTATTACCATTAAAAAAATAGTGGTAATACTTATCCCAATTTCTTCGACACGAAGCAAGGCCACAGAGTTGTAATAACTGCAAACTTCATTTATCCTATATTAACCTTATAACTCACTGACCCGTTTTAATTTAAAACTGAAAAAGATTGCTTTTCACCAAAATTATATATATATTTGAGGCCCATATAAAGAATGTGTAAAAACAATGATTTCCTACATGAAGGTACTACAATGAAACAATAGGGGAATTACTTCAATGGATTGCCACAAGTTGTAGAACTGAGTCTGTAATTTCAAATTAAATCAAGAAGCCGGTTAACCTTAACCCAAACACCTCACAAAATCAAAACAACAAATTAGCCTTTCGTTCAGGCAGGCATAAAAGCCTGATTTGAAGTTTTTAATTATGTACAAGCCAATTAAAAACAACCATGAAAACTACAGGTATAATTGGACTTCTTATTATAATTAGCATTGGAATTGGCTTTGGAACCTTTTTTTCCATCAACCTTCCAAATAAGTCGCTTTCAAACGGAGTCGTAACTGTCCTTGGTTTTTTCTCCTTTATCACCTAATTCAATTTAATAGGGTAATTAAATTATTTATTTGCTGGAATTTTAATTCTATTAACTGAGATATTTTTCTTTTTTTAATAATGATCCGACCAAACTTGAATGGCCATCCTGGTTATGATATTTCCTTGGAATTGGATTGGCAGGATCAACATAATCAACAAAAAGCAGCACACAACATAGCATCCCAATCAATTAGGACAAAATAGATGAATAGGAAAAGTAAGAAATAATAAATAATAAACCGGTAGTCAGGTAGTGGAAATTTTCAAAAACCGCACAGCTCTGCGTCAGCCATTTTAGCTTTGAATTGGAGCCGTTGCCAATATTAATTGAATATTCTAAACTCAAACGGTTTGAAATACCTACTATCCGTATTAATAATTGTAATTTCTATTAATAGAATCTATGGACAAATAAAACTCCAATCCTATCTGGATATTGGAGAAAACAATGTCTCAGAAGGAGTCTTTATTAAGAATGCTTACACTGGTAGTTATCAATATCAAAAGTATCATATTGAAGCTGGGATACAATTTGATTTAAAGAGCCACAATCCAAATACACTCACGGGGATTGATATTATCGGGTCAAGAGAATTTTCGGTAAAAGATTTCACTTTTGATATTCAGGGATTTTTAATTGTCAATAGATTTTCAGATATCCTGCATGAAACGGACTGGGGGTTAAAATTTGACACAAAAAAATTTAAGCACTTTTTGTTTGCACTTGGGGCAGATTTTAAAACCTATAAAATTAATTCCGCAGTCTGGGGAGAATATAAAATAAATCGATCCAACTGTACATTGTATGAACATTATACACTTCTATACGTAATAACAGCCTACCTTAAGCCTCAAAAAAATAATTGGAATGTCGGCTTATCATGTACAAATGTTGATTACTACATAATAGAACAAGCTACGAATCCTGTTTTTAATTTACAGATGATCTACAAACCGAAGCCGAATCTGACCCTTTTCCTAGAGTCATGGTACAGGCAGGCTGGAATTTTAAATATGAGCGCAAATTATTTCGGTCATTTTTTCAGAGGAGGTATACGATGGTCAGCTTACAAGCCAAGATATTAATACTATTGCCGGTATTGATATTTACAGAGCCGAGTTGTGATAAATTGGATATGCGGGGATTATTCACCTCCTATGAGGACGTTAACACCCGTTTTGAACAATCCAATGAATGGAACAACCAGAAGGGTTATTCTGAAATAAACATACCTAACCCAAGCTATACGATAAACGTTATGGGGGATTCTCATGTGGGGGGAACCAAAAATCTGGACAAATTCTTTAAATGCGCCCGCAAAGAAAATGTTACAGCCGTGGTTATGGCGGGGGATTTAACCAGCGGACGCAAAGAAGATTACAAAGTATTTTCTGAACATCTTCCCCCAGGGGATTCATTGAAATACTTTGCGGTTGTAGGGAACCACGACCTTTACTTTGATGGTTGGGAACAATTCTATTCAATCTTCGGTTCATCGTCTTATTTTTTTGTAGTAAACACCCCAAATAAAAGTGATTTATTTATTTGTTTAGATACAGGGGGTGGAACTTTAGGAAATAAACAATTAGCCTGGTTTAAAAAGCTTTTGCAGAATAGCCGAGGCAATTATAGATTTTGCGTTGTATTTACTCATAGTAACCTAATTTGTATGAGAGCAACTACAAGTACAGAACCCATGGAAGAAGAAATTCAGGTCTTACTGGATTTATTTTTACGGCATAATGTGAACATGGTCGTAACGGGCCATGATCATAATCGAAATATCTCTATTCTGGGCAATACCACAAACATTATCATCGATGCATTAATGGATGGAAATGATAACGCCAGTTATTTGAAACTATCCATTAAGGAAGAAAAAATTGAATATTGTTTTGTCAAATTGAAATAGTTAATTTTTACAGCATCGTTTTTCCTAAGCGAATAAAAGCTTCACCGACAATGTGTTGAGCTAAGAGCAGGCCCAAATTATCAGGATCGCTCAGAAACCAGGGTAAGCCTGGGGCTTATGTTGTTTTTATCGTTTTTTTTGAACTTATTAAATTCGGGTCACTGACTTTTCCCTCGTTTTCTACTCCTTAATCAAGGAACAATGTAATTCTATGCTTATGTTCTATTTAGTGTTGAAGTGTTTCAAATTTGCATGTCATTTTTGTAACCAATGTTTTTCAATATTCGTTACTTTCTGTATCGGAAAGTAAGGCGCTTTATTTCACTGTAAACCAATGTTAATAGTTCACAAAAGACAAACGGTTTTCTCGATTTTTTTTTTGATTTTTTTGGTTTTGTTATAGATTTAACATACCTTTGTTTATAACTGAATTTTTTAACCAAAAAAATTAAACTTTCACCATCAAAAATCTCAAAAACAAAAAATTAAACTAAATAACACACCCCTCCACGGAGGTAATTAAAAGGTTCTCACAAGTTACAGGAACTTTCAGGTTACTATACCATAACATTTCCCTAACTATTCACTAATTTACAACTTATGAGAAGATTAACTTACCTGGGGTTTGTATCTGCCGTTGCAATACTTACCCTGCTTTCCTGTCAAAAAACAGAGAAACTCAATGCTACCAGTGAAGATGCAACCACAAAGGTTGTGGTTGTTGATCCTCCCACCGACATCTGCAAAACCATTTCCGTAAATCTTTTGGCCGGACAGAACCTGAATGTGGGTTCCGTAACGGTTTCCAACACCGCGGAGAAACTCTTCGTAACGTATACTACCACAGGCGATTGGATGATCAGTGAAATTCACTTGTATGTTGGTACCGTTGAAGGGCTCCCGGTAAACAAAAAAGGAAACCCGCAGGTGGGACATTTCCCGACACAGGAAGTCTTCGATCCCATGGTTAACACAGTCACTTATGAATTTCCAATCAGTAACCTGAGTGACTGCTTTATCATTGCGGCACATGCCATGGTCGTGAATGTTGTTGACAACGAAGTCATGGATACAGAATCGGCCTGGGGCGAAGGCAACCTTATCATCGACAAAGGAAATTGGGCTATGTATTTTGATTATTGCATCGGCACATGCCCATAAGAGGTTGAATCTCTCGTCTCCTGCCAAAATCACGAAGTAACCAGAAATTTCCAGCAGGAATCCCTCTGGATTCCTGCTGGTTTTACCCTGCCGTTTTTACTGATTTATACCCTATCAATAATTCATTCCTAATCCTTACCCAAAAACAATGAAAAAATGAGAAAAAAAACTTTTATGGTCTTAGTAGCCGGATTAATAGCGCTAGCCATAATTTCTTGTCAAAAGACCGAAAAATTGAATCCGGCATCTGCCGACGCCAACTCCAAAATTGCGACAATCCTTGACACCATGGAAGAGATTTGTAGCAGCTACACCGCCGATTTACTGGCCGGCCAAAATATTTTAGTCGGAACAATCAGTGTTTCAAACAATTCAGAGTCCTTGTTTGTTACGTACACCACAACAGGTGACTGGAAGATCGAAAGCATCCATTTATTTGCCGGGAAAAAAGACGAAGCGCCGACGACCAAGTCCGGCAACCCGGTAGTGGGTCAGTTCCCCATTCAGGAATCCTTCAGTTCCCTTGTCAATACGGTAACCTATGAGATCCCGGTGGAAAATATCCGTCATTGCCTGATCGTGGCTGCCCATGCCGATGTAGTTCAGGTTGTGGACGGAAAAATTACGGACCGTCAGACAGCCTGGGGAGCAGGGAAAAGATTTGTCGACAAGGGAAACTGGGCAACCTACATTGAATACTGCCCCGGAACCTGCCCGATCACGATCGGAGACCTCTGCTATGAAAAAAGCATCGGCTGGACAGACGGGACCCTTTATGCGCCGCAATCCAAATGCTGGGCAACCTATGTAACCTATAGCCCCGGAATCACAGCCGATCTCATTGCCGACAACACCGAGGTGGCCGGAACGGTTCATTTTTCTGCCATGAATGGCAGCGACATCACCATAACCATCACACTGAACACAGGGTATATTCCCAACGGGGCCGTACAATTCACAAAAATCCAGGGATATGCTGATGCCCCTACTTCAAAACCCCATCCACCCGATTTTACGACGTATAAGGGGAAAAGTCTTGTGGTAACGGTACCCTACTATCCCTACTATGGCGTCCATCTTGACATGCTGCGTGAAGTACCCTGTCCCTAAAATCTAACTGAATACGCTAAGCCAACTATCATAACCATTGTGCAAAAATAAACCCCGGCAGAAATACTGGCCGGGGTTTATTATTTTGATTTGTGATGATTAGAAAGTATAGCCTATCATCACTCCGATTTGTTTGGTGCCAATGGTTTCACTGGTGTAACCGGATAGCTGGCTTTTGGATTCGGCCCTAAGCTCGAAAGAAAGATTCTTGTGCCTTAAACCGATACCCCCCACCAGGGCAAAAAATCGCTTGTTCAGCCCGTCGGGAGGAAAGGCCTTATCCGAGGGCTTCGTCCCCTGGTTGGTATAGTTGATGACAATTCCGTTAGAAACGCCGGCATTGGCAAATACCGAAATCTTTCCCAGCGAGTGCGAAAACCGCGCCATGTCGGTCAGGGCCACCGACGAAAAGCCAAACTTCATCTGATACTGGCCCCAAACGCCGGTGGAAGCAAAGGAGGAATAGGCGAGTTCATTATGCAAAGACCATTCCTTGAAGTTTCGCGGCATAACCAGGTCAAAAACCAATCCTCCGGTTAAGCTGGCAGCAGCGTTAAACTGATAATGGGATAGGTAGGGCCCCAAGAATTTGACCGACTCTCCTCCAATTCCTGCAACCAGCCCCCATTTCAATTTCGTCTTCTCCACTTTCTGCGTCTGGGCACCGGTTTCATGCAGGCATTGATAATAGTTTCCGAAAAGTTTTACCAGACTCTGTCTCGTGTATTGCGAATACGAGATCTGAGATTTCATTTTCGGGCAATCCGCCATAAAAACCAAAAGCTGACCCACATACTCTTTATTTTCTGCAACATAACTGCCGCCGTCAGACTGCTGCATCATATATTTCTTATACTTCAGCAAGTGGATTTTTCCATTTTTCATCAGATAAAAATTCTCGATGTTCATGGGACTTTTATAAAACAGCAAAGCCGGATGTCCTTTGGCCAGCCTTCTTAAAAAAGCCGTATCCGTCCGGGTCTGGATGGCTGCATTGTCCGAAACATTATCCAACTGGCTGCGGGCCGAGGTTTCATTTTTCACCACGGCACTCAGATAATACTCATCCTGAACGTAGAATGCACGAATATCCCGCGGCCGGTAAAAAACACGTTGCCCCTTTAAGACTTTTTCGAAACTGATCTTACTGGGGTTCACACCCCAGTTCCGATAATTGATAAAACCATGAATGGTGTCTCCTCCCGGGGTAATGACATAGCCGGCCCTGAAATTTTCCTGACCCAAAGCCAGGGGAACCATAAACAACATCGAAATTGTAAAAAGAAATAATTTCCTCATCCCTACTTCATTTAAAGGTTAATAAATATTCAATCCCCTTCCTTTTGGAAGCGGCTGTGCTTGTCTCCTCTCATCCAATATAGTAGCATAACGGAAAGAGAAAGACAGTGGAGAAAAGGTAGAATCTTATGGAGGGAAGCTAAGTCAGGATTGAGTTACGCTAACTTTATGAACGAAGACGGCTAATATAGAAAGAAATCAATTCAAAGCCCGTTTCCACTCAATTTTTAATGGCCCAGACCCAATGCAAGGCTCAATCGGCTTAAGGCTCGCATCTTATTGAGAAATTTATTTATCTTGTGAGACCTTTTCACAAATAAAACCTTTCGATATGGAATCGATTCTCATCATGGTGCTGGTGTTCGCAGGTTATCTTGTCATGTACCAGCTGTACGGTAAGTTTATCGGAAACAAGATCTTTAAGCTGAATGACCAGAACTTGGTCCCTTCCGTTGAGTTTGAAGATGGCGCGGATTATGTTCCTACAAAAAAAGAGATCATCTTCGGCCACCATTTTGCCTCCATTGCGGGGACGGGACCTATTGTGGGACCGGCCATCGCCGTCATCTGGGGTTGGGTACCCGCCTTGATGTGGGTTTTCATTGGTTCACTCGTCATGGGCGCTACCCACGATTTCGGGAGCCTGATCCTTTCGATGCGGAACCAGGGGAAATCCATTTCTGAATATGCCGGCAAATATATTAACGCCCGAACCAAATATTTCTTCTTTTTTGTGAACTTTCTCGAACTCTGGATCACCGTAGCAATTTTTGGGCTGATCATTGCCATCCTGTTCAAACTCTATCCCCAATCCGTCTTTCCCGTCTGGGCTCAAATTCCCATTGCCGTTTTCCTGGGATACATGGTGTATAAAAAAGGACGTAGTCTTCCCGTGTGGTCCCTGATCGCCGTGGCTGCCATGTACCTGACCATTGTCATTGGGTCTTATTTCCCGCTGGTCATGCCTGCTGTTTTTGGACTGTCACCGGTGGCCGTCTGGACGATCATCCTGCTGATCTATGCCTTCACGGCCTCCGTTTTGCCTGTGGTAACCCTCCTGCAGCCCCGCGATTATATCAACGCCCATCAATTGGTTGTGGCCATGGCGCTGCTGGTATTCGGTGTGCTGTTCGCAGGATTTAGCGGCCATATGCCCACCGTGGCACCTGCAGTCAGGATGCATCCTGCCGGCTCACCACCCATGTGGCCGTTCCTCTTTATCACCATTGCCTGTGGGGCCGTTTCGGGATTTCATTCGCTGGTATCATCAGGTACCTCCGGAAAGCAGGTACGACGTGAATCCGACTCCTTGTTCGTTGGCTATGGTGCCATGCTGCTGGAAGGAACCCTGGCCACGCTGGTTATCATTGCCACAACGGCAGGCATCGGCATGGGCTACATGCATCATGGCACTGAGGTTACCGGATTGGCAGCCTGGACCAGTCATTATTCCTCCTGGGCTGCTGCCGGCGGATTGAGCTCGAAAGTAGGAGCCTTCGTTGAAGGTGCCGGAAATATGATCGAAACCATCGGGATACCCAAGGCCATCGCGGTGACCCTAATGGGCGTCTTCGTGGCTTCTTTTGCAGGTACCACACTGGATACGGCGACCCGTGTGCAACGTTACCTGCTTACCGAGACCTTCCCGAAAGTCTTTAAAAACAAATATGTCTCCACCGGTTTTGTGGTGCTGGCTGCTCTGGGCCTGGTCTTTTCGTCAGGAGCCAGCGGCACAGGCGCCATGTCCTTATGGCCCTTGTTCGGCGCCGTCAATCAATCCCTTGCCGCTTTGGCACTCATCGTGATCACCATTTATCTAAAAGGCCGGACCAAATGGGGCTGGATGATCAGTACGGTCCCGGCGGTCTTTATGCTGGTGGTTTCGCTGTGGGCGGCCATCGACAATCAGTTGAATTTTATTGCAGGACATAATCTGGTGCTGGAGCTTATCAATTTTATCATCATCGTCAGCCTGATCTGGATCGGCGTGGAAGGCGCTGTTATATTTGGCAAAACAAAATACACGGAAAAGCTCATGGAATCGGAAATGAGAAGTGCCGGTTAATTTTCAGAACTATCACAGCACCTTATGTTTATCTGAAAATCTATTAGATTCATGGAAGTGACCGAAATTTCAAAGAAGCTGAAAAAGCTCTATTTTCTTCAGCTGACTCCTGCCCTGTTCCTGATGGTTCTGTTTTTCTTTTTCAGAGAACAATTCACATGGCAGGGCGTCATCCCTTTGCATGGAAACCTCTTCAGCGATATACTCATCGCCCTGGCCGTGTTGATCGGCATTGCATTTCCCATGTTTTTCAGGAGTTTTTTTGTCCACAAGATCAAGGATAAAACGAAAATCCCAGAGGAAATTTTTCTCCGCTTCGAAAAGATCTTAATGACCTTTTCCTTGATCACCCCCTACTTTCTGGTCCTGGCCATTGCCTTCGGGATGGAAAACAAGGCCAATATCTTCCTCACCATCCTGGCTCTGTATGCTTCGTATTACTATTATCCATCAGTGAAAAAGATGAATTTCGAAATGAAACTCTTCAGGATGAAGCCAACCACCGAAACAAAATCTGAATCATGAGATCGTTCCGTTTTTTGCAATGGATAAAAACCATGATCCACCGAAGCTGGGAATCCTACAAGGGGGCAGGAAGAGAATCGGCGGTTCAAACCCTGGAATTTGAGCTGGGAGAAATGGAAAATATTTTCGGACTGCTTGTCCTGGGTTCCTTTGTCGGCTTTCCCTCCCCGCCGATGCAAATCACACTGGATTTGCTTCCTGAAATGGAAAAGCACTTTCTGTTGATGCTGAACAAAGTCGATACGGCAGAAGCCCCGTTGTCTGATCTTTTATCCACTTTTGATGTAATTTGATCTATGAGCCGAACTGTCAAAAATATATTTTTCCTGGGAAAAGGCGGCGTGGGAAAATCTACGTCAGCGGCCCTTACCGCGCTGCATCTTGCGCAAAGCGGGAAAAAAACGCTGCTGGTATCCCTCGACCCGGCACACAATCAAAGCGATATCTTCGAAAAAAAATGCACCGAAAAGCCGGTTAAGATCTGTGAAAACCTTTGGGTTAAGGAAGTCGGACTGGAATACTGGGTCAACAAATACCTGAAGGACATCCAATCGCAGGTAAAGCAGACCTATTCCTATCTCACTGCCTTCAACCTGGAGCACTATTTTGATGTCATTAAGTTTTCACCGGGGATTGAAGAATATGCCCTGCTGATGGCGTATAAAAATATATTGGATCAGGCACAGGATGGGGAATACCTTCTTTTTGACATGCCACCGACCGCATTAACGCTCAAGTTCCTGACTCTTCCGGATCTTTCTTTGAAATGGCTGGAGCATCTGATGAAACTGCGGGAAAAGATCATCGAAAAAAGACAGATCATCACAAAGATCAAACTGGGCAACCGGGAATTCGAGAAAGATAAGATCCTGAACCGGCTCAACCGCCAGGTTAAAGACTATGTTGCACTGAAAAAGATTTTCGGTGATCCCAGCCAAACTGTGCTGAATCTGGTGCTCAATACCGACAAACTTTCCTTTTCAGAATCAGAACTGATCCGGGCGCATCTTGCAAAGTTTCATATTCCCATCCGGAACCTCTTTCTGAATAAAGACAAGTCCGGTTTTGACATGAGCTTCGTCCGAAAACAATACTCCGGTTGCGGACTTCAGCGGTTCCCCGAAAGTCCCTTGCCGCTCATCGGGCTCCACAATCTGAACACCTACCTGAAAACGATCCCCGGTTTTATTGAATTATAGGATCTTGATCAGGTTTTCGACGAAGATGGAAAGACCGATCAGGATGATAAAAACTGAGAAAATGCGCCGCAACCAGAACTGGTCGATACGTTTGGCGTAAAAGGCCCCGACAATACCACCGACGGAACCTCCCGCCACGAAAAGGGTGCTCACCAGGGCATCGATAGGTCGACCCTGAATGATGTAACTCCCCAGGCCGAACATCCCGAAAAGGAAAATGATAAACAGCGAAGTGGCGATGGCTTCCTTCATTTTCAGGTTGGCACCCAGGAAAAGCGCGGGGACCAGCAGAAATCCGCCTCCGATGCCGAAAAATCCGCTGGCCAATCCGGTCAGGAAACCCAGGATCAGGATCCGGGGATAATGGATTTTGGCACCTCCGGCCGTTTCCTTTTTCTCCGGAACCTTTTTTGCCGTCATCAGGTACCCGATGTAGATCATCAGCAAGGCAAAGATCAGCAGTAATATGGGGCCCTTAATCTGCTTATTGACCAGGGCACCCAGGTAGGTGCTGATCAGTCCGGGGGCTGCCATAAAAAAAGCAATTCTGAATTTTACCAGCGACTGCTTCATGTAACTGATGGAGGAGATCAGCGAAGTGACCCCCACCGCCACCAGCGAGGTACCAATGGCAAGGTGAATGTTCTCCCCAACGATATACACCAACATGGGAACCGCAAGAATCGACCCGCCACCCCCGGTCAAACCCAACGCCCCACCGGACAAAACACCACTCAGCAGCGCATAAAGATACGTTAACATCATCTTTTAATCTGTTTATTATCAATCTAGAAATTTATCTATTTATCCG
>JBJKPL010000241.1:0-10344 GCA_046706345.1 Candidatus Sulfidibacterium sp. | reverse complement strand
CTTATAGGTGATCTGATGTCCGCTGTAGCTTACGATCTGATCAAAAGTTGACAAGGCATCACGCAAAGCGCCGTCCACTTTCTGGGCAATCACCATCAGGGCCTCTTCTTCGGCCTCGATGTTCTCGTTTTTAGCAACATAGGCCAGATGCCCGGCAATATTCGAAACGTTAATTCTCTTAAAATCAAAGATCTGACACCGTGACAGGATAGTCGGGATGATCTTGTGTTTTTCGGTCGTGGCCAGGATAAATTTCGCGTAAGCAGGCGGTTCTTCCAGCGTTTTCAAAAAGGCATTGAAAGCCGCTGCCGACAGCATATGGACCTCATCGATGATGTACACCTTGTACTTTCCTGCCTGCGGCGGAATGCGCACCTGTTCCACCAGGGCACGGATATCGTCGACCGAGTTGTTGGAAGCGGCATCCAGCTCATGGATGTTAAAAGAAGCATTCTCGTTAAAGGCCTTGCAGGATGCACATTCATTGCAGGGTTCCCCGTCGGGGGTGGGGTTCAGGCAGTTGATCGTTTTGGCCAGGATCCGGGCGCAGGTAGTCTTCCCCACACCACGGGGACCGGTGAAGAGAAATGCCTGGGCAAGATGCCCCGTAACGATGGCGTTCTTCAGGGTTGCCGTAATGGATCCCTGTCCCACCACCTGTGCAAAGGTAGCAGGACGGTACTTCCTGGCCGAAACGATAAAATTCTCCATGTAAAAATTTTTGGAATTCAAAAATAGCAAATTCAGCCGGATTATGCAGGAAAATTATCCGCGGAATCGAGCAGAAAAATAAAAACCCGCCATGCAGCGCACCACGGGAACAGAAACCAAAAAACCCGGACACCTGAAGTATCCGGGTTGAATTTATCAAACATCTAAAAGTATTACTCGCTTAAAACGCTGTTGTAATGCTTGGTAATTTTTGATTTCAAATTACCCGCTTTATTTTTATGGATGATCTCTTTCTTAGCCAATTTGTCAATCATAGAGTATAATTTCGGCAACTGTTCACCGGCTTCCTTCTTGTCGGTCAGCAACCTGAACTTCTTTACTGCATTACGCATGGTCTTTGCATAGTAACGGTTGCGAACTTTTCTTGCCTCATTTTGTCTGATTCTTTTGAGTGCGGATTTGTGATTAGCCATAATATTTCTTTATTGTGTGTATTTACTACTGCATTTTGGGGCTGCAAAATTAAATAAAGTTTTTATATAAACCAGAATTTAAGGTTTAATAATTGAAATTATCCCTCAATTTTACAATTCCCCCACCAAAAACGGTTCTTCGCCCATTTCTATTTCCGTCAGGCGGACGTCATAAAAAGTATTTCTTTCCAATCCTTTTTGGCGGATCACCACCGGAACATAATGTTCGCCATAACCTGTGGCATATCCGTCTTTATCAAACTGCTCAACGAGAACGCGTTGCTTTTTTCCCAGAAAGGTCCTGCGGTATTCCAGCTTCATTTCCTCCGAAAGTTTACGAACCACCTCGGAACGGTATGTTTTTTCCCTTTCGGGGATCTGATCCGGCATGCGCTCAGCGCGTGTCCGGCTTCTCTTACTGTATTTAAAGGTGTGAATGTGCCCAAATCCGATTCTCCTGGCTACGACCAGGCTTTCCTGAAAATCTTCCGGTGTTTCACCCGGAAAACCGACGATGATATCGGTAGTCAGGTTAAAATCCGGATAAGCGGTCCGGATTTTGGAAGCCAACTCCTCAAACAACCGGGAGGTATACATCCGGCGCATGCGCAGCAACACGTCCTCCGAACCGCTTTGCAGGCAGATGTGCATGTGTGGGGCCAGCTTGGGGTTTTCGAAAAGGCGAAAGAAACTTTCGGAATAGCCGTCCGGCTCGATGGAGGAGATCCGTACCCGGAAATCACCGGGAATGGTCAGGATCTGTTCCACCAGTTTTTCAAAATCCGTATCGCCATCCTGATAGCGGCCGATATTCACCCCCGTCAGGACCACTTCCTTATAGCCAAAATCCACCACTTTGCGGATGTTGTCGTAAATGTCTTTGGCCGGACGGCTGATGGCCCGGCCCCGTACCCGGGGAATAATGCAATAGGTACAGAAATTATCACACCCGTCCTGGATCTTGATCAGGCTGCGGGTATGAAATGTTTCATCGGCGGCATCGTAAGCAAAAACGTCGCGCTCAAAACTGTCGGGAGCCACGACCTCACCCTGAAAATAAGCATCCACCAAGGATAAAATGGAAGATTTGTGATCGTTATCCACCACAAAATCCACCTTGTCGCTTTGTTCCAGTTCCTCTTTATAGTTGGTGGCCATGCAACCGGTCACGATCTTCAGCGAGGAAGGATGCAGCCGATTCATCTGGTTCATCACCTGTTTCGACTTGTGGTCGCTCTGGTTGGTAACGGTGCAGGTATTCACCACGTAAACATCGGCTTTTTCCGCAAAATCCACGATCTGGAAATCCTTTTTGGAAAATTCCGACGCCAGCGCATCAGTTTCGAACAGGTTCAAACGGCAACCCAGTGTTTTAAAAGCAATCTTTTTCATCGTAATCTCAGATCAGGCAGTAACAACTTCTTTTACCAGAACACCTTCTGTAGAGAAAGGGGCAGCGCTGTTCACCTTGACTTTAACAAACTGTCCGATCAGGCTTTCGTCATCGGAAGCAAACCGGACAATAATTTTTCCTTCCGTGAGTGCGGAAAGATACCCTTCTTTCCGGTCTTTCCCGCGCACCAGCACGTCCAGGGTTTTTCCTTTCAGCCCGCGGTTGTATTCCAGAGCGTGTTTCATCAGCTCTTCGGTGAGCAGGTGATAACGTTTCTTTTTTTCCTCTTTCGGGATGTCATCGGCCCAGCGGGAGCTGGCGGCACCCGGGCGCGGCGAGTACTGAGCGATGTAGGCCATGTTGTATTTGAACTCTGCCATGGCTTTTCGCGTATTCTCGATTTGAGACTCTGTCTCTCCGGTAAATCCAACGATGATGTCCGTAAACAAAGTTGCCTCCGGAATCAGCCGGCGGATGGTTTGTACGATGGCACGGTATTTTTCCATACTGTGCTTCCGGTTCATCCTGACCAGCACCGCATCATCACCGGATTGTATCGGCAGATGGATCTGTTTGGCCAGACATGAATATTGCGAGATCACTTCAATCACCTCATCGGACATATCCCGTGGGTGCGGCGAAGTAAAGTAAACCCAAAATTTCTTCTCAGCCTTCTGGCCGAACTCACCGATCATTTTCAAAAGACCGGCAAAGGAAACTTCCTCCCCTTTTTTGTCCAGCCCGTAAGAATTCACGTTTTGACCCAACAGGGTGATGGACTTAAAACCCTTTTCCACCAGATCTTCCAACTCGGCCATGATCTCACCGGAAGGCCGCGAAATTTCACGTCCCCGGGTGTAAGGCACGGCGCAGAAGGAACAGAACTTATTACATCCGTTCTGGATCGGGATAAAAGCTTCGAATCCGGAACCGTATTTCGGCGTGATATGCCAGAAACTTTCGATATCTTTCTCAGGATGTAAAATGCTTTTATTATCAGAGGGATGGCTGACGCCGGCGAGCCGGAAAGCGCTTTCGTTCCTGGATTCCAGTTTCGGTTTTTGGATGGCTTCCAGTCCGGGGTCCAGACTTTGAATGCCGGCGGGGGTCACAATACCGTACTGCTGGATCATGGCCGGAAATTCAGGCAGTTCACTCATGGGAAAAACCAGATCGAACTGCTTCAGGAATTTTTCCCGGTCGGCAGGCAACACACATCCGGTAACAAAGGTGAGCAGATTCTTTTTCTTCCGCCACCGGTCCCATTTCTGCATCTTGGAATATACCTTGTCGATGCCTTTCTGCCGGACGGAACAGGCAATCACCCCCAGCAGACTGGCCTCCTCCTCATAATCCGTAGGTTCAAAACCCAGCTGCTCCAACACACGCTGAACCCGTTCCCCGTCGGAAATATTCATCTGGCATCCCAGCTGTACAATATGATATTTCATTTTAAGATTTCCCTGATTAAAAATACACTTCGGCATGCAGATGATCCTGAGGGATGCCTTTGGCTTCCAACAGATCCATGGCATCACGGATCATCTCAAAGTTACCGCACAAATAACAATGGGTCTTCGGATCGAACTGGGCCTGACGAATGTAATCGGTCACACGGCCGTGAAATTTCCCTGATTCATCGCGTGTGATACAGGAAATGTAACGATCCGGATCATAATCCTTTTTTTCATAGGTTTCTTCCCCGTAGCGAACGCCATGCAGGACGGTATAGTTCAATTCTTTGATACTGCGAACCATGCTATGGAACGGTGAAATTCCCGTCCCGCTGGCCACAAATAAAAACGGATTCTCGTCCTTCATGAACTCTTCGTCGAGGGTAAAAAAACCCAGAGGTCCCTGGATTTCCACTTCATCTCCCGGAGCCAGTTTTTTCAGCTTCTTCGAAACCAGGCCGTCGTCCACTTCTTTTACCAGCACTTCCAGCTGTTCGTCTTCCACACCACTGTAAATAGAATATTCCCGGTGATGGATGTCACCGGCTTTCCCCAGTAAAATGTGTTGACCCGGTTCGAACACCATGTTCTTCCGTTCAATCCCCAGCACAAAAGTAGACTCGGTCAGCTCCCGCACGGTCAACACCTTATGATAATTATTACTCATTCTCAGAATACTTGATTTATTCTACAGATACCAATTTGTGCAGGTCTATTTTCGGGTTGGCAAAAATAGTCAATTTTTACGTTCTAAATGAACCTCAGATTTTTTCGTTTTTACGCTTCTGCTTTCCCGGTTCCAGGGAAACGCCAGGAAAGGCAAAGCCCGCCTCAGGGTGAGGCGGGCTTTGCCCAGGATATAATTCAACTGTTATTATTAATGCGGTTTATAGATGAGCGACGAATTGCGGTATCCGGATTTATCAAGATACCAGTCGGGATAAAGTGTTCCGTTGCTTTCTGCCCAGTCGGCAAAGTGCAGGTAAGCTCCCAGGATATCCTGTTTTTCAATAGGATATTCAAATGTCTGCGGAATATTGATCGCCCAGGGCAGGTTTTTAGAAGTCTTGTAATAACTTCCGGCAGTTGCATCGCTGGCATCATCACCCGTTCCGAGAATGGTCTTGTCGGCCAGGTCGGTGGGGGGATCGTTCGGCAGGTGAACTTCCACACTCCGATCCTTGTTCACAATAATGAACGGATTGAAATTTCCGATGTCCAGCTGGTTATAGGTCACTGCCCCACCGGTTGCAAAGCTTCCGTTGCTGTAGAATTTCATATTGACAACCAGCGTGTCGGGCGTTACAAACGGAACATCCATTTGGGTATTCACTCCGATGGCAGGGCTCACGTATTGCATCAGCCGGTAAGCGTCGTCAAACACGATCACAGTAGCCTTGGATTGTCCTGCTTCACCGCCGTTGGAAGCCAGGTGGATGTATGTATTCGTAGCCAGATCGTAACCGGTGACACTGATAATCTGATTCGGCGCAACATTCGGCAGCTGGAATCCGAAACCATTGTGGTAGGAAGCCCCGAAGGCATGCAGAATGAAGGTTGCGGTAATGGATTGTACCCGGTTCTGATCATCCATGGTGGTGGCAAAGTCATAGTCCACGACCACATCGTTAAAGTCATAATCTCCCATGTAAGGCCAGAGGTCTTCGAAGGCCAGCGAACCGTTGTAGTTGGAAGTCGTGGTTCCTCCTGGAGGCGTCGTACCGCCACCGCCACCGCCGCTGGTGGTGTCGCAAAGAGCCAGGTTTCCCTTGCTGGTGCCTCCCATGATGGTGAAGTCACCCACTTTCTGACCCACCGTCGGATCCTGATCACAGGATGTGTTGATGGTGGCATTCTTCGAATCATCCTCGTATACATAGATGGTTTTATCCATTTCCCCATCATGCGCAGATCCATTGAAGGAAAACTCTTCGCCGCTGCTGACGGTACCACAGTAGATCTGGGTATTGTGTTTCTCTTCGGTGACTTTCACCTGGGCCGTTCCGCTTCCATCATAACGCAAGGTCAGGGAATACAGCTGGGTATCACAGCCACAGGAACTTGACGTACCCTCGCACAAATGGAGGTTGTTTTTGCTGACACCGTCCATAATGGTGAAACTGCCGGAAACCTGTCCTTTGTATATATTTTGTGAACAGCTCACATGAATGGAAGTATTTTCGTTTCCATTGACTAACAGGTAGATATTTGCACCCAGCTTGCCATCCTTACCCGTTCCGTTGGCGGTAAAGGTGGCACCCGGATCCACACTTCCCGAATAAAATACAGTACTCTTTCCGTCCGTCACCTGAATATTAGCCGTGGAAGTCCCGTTATATTTCAGGGTGATAGACCGTAATCCATCGTTACAACCACAATCGCTGGAGGAGGAAGGACAGGTAAAGTACCCCATGTTTTTACCCTCAAAGTTGATGTCGATCAACTCGGCTGCATTTTGAATGTCGGTGATGCTGTATCCGTCCAGACCGCCGCCACCGAGAGCCGTATTGGCAATCTTCAGAAAATCATTCACCGACATGCCGTCAAAAGCGGTGCCTCCGGTGAAAACCAGATCTCCCAGCTTGATGGCATTGGTACCGATGTATCCGGCCTGGGCAAAAGCCACATTGATCTCGGCAGCTACAATCTGTCCGGCCCAATTACCGCCCATAATATCGGCATTGTGGCCTTTTTCCCTGGTGGGATCGTTGTAACTTTTTGTCAACACTTCCGAAGTGCTGCCGCCAGGAAGGAAATTGCGGACCGCATCTGCCGAGGTGAGCGTAATGGTATAATGGTCGGGATCACCCACCACCAGGCCGTGCGGAAAGGCATCCTTGAAATGAGCATCCAGGATACTTCCCGGGTTGTTTCCATGGGCAGGTGCACTCCAGCCACCCTGACTGTAAGATTCTTCCCCTGTCAAATCACAGGTGGAGGCAGCCGCATCCTTGAAACTGTTATAGTTATAGGAAAGTTGGGTGTCGATCCCCGTTAAAACGGATTTGAATTTATCGCCTGAACCATAAACCAATTTTAACATATTGGAAGCCGTCGGAACCGTAATACTGGCACTAACCTGGCCCGAAGCATCCGGAAAACCAGCAAAATACAACTCGCTGTTGTCAGCAGAATAAATCTTCAATACCTGATTGGGTTGCCAGGAAGGAACCGTAACATTGACGGTTACATTTTTGGTAGTTTGCCAGTTAAAGGAAGGACTAACTACCAAATCGCGGAAGTTCGTCACCGTGGACTGAACCGGCGAAGGCAGCTTACTACAACCTGCCAGGGCAACAAATGCCAGCAGAAAAAGTACGCTTGTGAGTTTTAATAATTTGTTTTTCATAACCTTAGTATTTATGATTCATAGTTTAGGCGTCTCATAAAAATAATTACTTTTTGTTCACGATGCTGATCCGCTTGAAGTTTTATCATTTACGGAATTTTCTCGTTGCCATTCTGCATCAAAAAACCGTGCCAGAAAACAAAAATAATATTAAAACATTGTTTTTTAGTTATTTACAAAATTTAAAAAAGGCTTTCCCGAAAGCCACTGTTCCCAAAATGGGAAGAAAAATTCCCCAAAAGGAAAAAAACAACGGGTACAGGTGGAAAAACCGCTACATAAAACCCTCTTGTTCAGATTTCCTGTTGATGTCGAGGAAAGATCACAAGGGGATCCCAAGTTTCCGATTGATAAAATGCAGCAACCAGGCCGGACCCACCAGCAGAAATTGCAGATCCTTAAAAAACGAGGGCTTCGCCCCTTCGATGGCATGACCGATGAATTGACCGACCCAGGCCAGGGCAAAGATCAGGACAGAAAACAACCACAACGGCATGAAGGCGGCCTGGACAATCAGGGCATTCCCCCAAACACTCAAAGCCGAGACCAGCAGCATCCCAACAAAAATAGTCCGCGAAAGGAGAACATAAAAGATCATGGCCAACAATAACGCAAGCGGTGCAAAACTGACAAAGGATTCCCAGCCTGACGGAAACCAGGTATTCATGAAACCATGGGGAATACTGGCCAACAGGCCAATAATACTGAAGAAAATACTTGGGACACAGATCCAGTGAAGGGTCTTATTGATCTTGTTTTGATGGCTTTGACCGTATTCGTCAAACCACTGTTGGGCTGTTTTCATCTCACGAAAGTTTGAAAATCAAGACCTCTAAGATAACTAAAATTGAAGATTGCCGAAAATAAAGTCAGGCCGAAAGGGGCGTAAAAGAAAAAACCTGACGGCTTGAAAAGCCATCAGGTTTATCTTACGTAGTCGGTACGGGATTTGAACCCGTGTTACCAGGATGAAAACCTGGCGTCCTGACCGGACTAGACGAACCGACCGTGTTTCATTTTCGAGGTGCAAAAGTAATATTTTTTTTGTTCCTGCAAATAATTTTTAAACTTTTTCGTCACTTATTCGTCTAAAAGTTGGTCCGGATAAAACTTAAATCCAAGCCGCTTGCCCGTTTTGATGGAGATCATGTCCAGGGTATTTTGCATCTCACTCACAGCCACCAGCTTGACTTGCTCATACGGAGGGATCAGCAAATCGAAGCCCAGGGTATACTGAATGGCGGAAGTGATGATCTTTTCTACCGTTTGCTCGTTGATGACATGACTGCGGAAGTTATTGTACATAAAGCCGAGTTCACTCTTGCCGTCGATGAAGTAATGCTTCTCCCGGTTCACAAAAATCCGGCCGATCAGATAACCCAGATCGTTCACCCGGTTGTATTTGAACGAATCCGTCAGGAAATTATAAATATGAATGATCCCGCAATAGGATCGCGTGGGGTCGGTTTTGATGTACTTGCTTTGCATGATCTTATGATCCCTTGGGATCTCAAACACATTGGTGTGCATCAGGAACAGCAAGGTGTCGCCGCCGAATTTCAGAGAGAACTCAAAATCACCGCGTACCTCTACCTCCATGGGCACCGACCGCGGCGGTTTCTTGCTTTCTTCATAAACCATATACTGATCTGCGATGCCCGTGGAGACATTTTTGAGAATCCCCAGTGACTCTTTGGTTGCCTCGAAAACACTTTGTTTCATTTGTGATTTGTCGAGGATCTCGGCAAAAAGGGATCGGCGTTTGGGATTTGTTTTCGGATCCATCTTGGTACAGAATTTTATTCAAAGGTAAGGGAAAGCATGAAAATTTTGGAATGCAGCTGACGAATACTCCCTGAATAAATGTCCCCTTCGTTAACAATGAGGTTTTTCAAACCATACAACATCTTGGCTTCAACGCCCAGTTTGAAATAATGTGTGTAAAAATCAAAACCGGCACCCATCTGCACCGCAGCATCATGGGTCAGGGTCTTGACCAACCCATTGTTGGCTGCCTGTGAACTTTTCTTCACGGCGGCCAGGTCGATGGAATAACTCATGCCGCCCAGGAAATAAGCTCCCACATTCGTGCTGCGCCATGAGCGGTATTTCAGCAGTAACGGAAAGATCAGATACGTCGAGTTCATTTGTTTGTTGACCGTGAAAGTAGTGTCTCCCAAAAAATATCCGTCGGCCGATTGCTGGATCTGATACACCAGCGTCCGGCTGCCGAAAGAAATGGTGGGAATGAAGCGCAGGTCCACATAACGGTTCAGCAACAGATTGCCCAAAATACCTACGGAAAATCCCGGCGAGCCCACGGCATCCAACGACTGAACACGGTAATACTTATCCGGATCCATATCCGGGATCTGACTTTCGCCATGCCATACGTAAGAAGACAAATTGGGAAGGGTCTTCATCGAATACAGCATCTGGTCGAAACCAAGAATAAAACCAAAGTGATACGGCTCGTTGTTATAGCCCTGCAAATTCATAACATATCGGTCCTGGGCTTTTGCCGCCGCGGTGGCAAGCATCAGGATCACCACAAAAAGGGTCAGCAGACGTAAGTTGGATCGTTTCATAAACTCCTGTTATAACGGCCGATCGTCCAAAATATTATGGACTTTCAAAGTTAGGAATCTCCCCAAACCTCCCGGCATTTCGGGAAATCCCGGCCGATGACAATTATATAACTGGTTATTTCTCTGCAATATACAAGGTAGCAATCCCGAATGTGATCCTCTTTTGCTGCGGATTTTTAAATCCGGCATCACGCAATGCCTGCATAAAAACCGCGCCTTCGGGAAATGCTGCCACCGAATTGGGGAGGTAGGTATAGGCCGAACTGTGGCGCGACACCAGCTTTCCGATCGTGGGAAGAATGTACTTAAAATAAAACCAGTAGAGGTTCTTCATGGGAAACGCCGCCGGTTTTGAAAATTCGAGTACCGCCACTTTCCCTCCGGGTTTCAGCACCCGCTGCATTTCCTGCAATCC
>JBJKPL010000240.1:0-3097 GCA_046706345.1 Candidatus Sulfidibacterium sp. | reverse complement strand
TGATCTCCGGTCATAAAAAATAAAAAGCCACCTGTAAGCATTACAGGTGGCTTTTTTTGGTACCGGAAATAAAAAAACCCACGGCAAAACGTGGATTTCTTTGGTGGGCCCACCAGGACTTGAACCTGGGACCACCTGATTATGAGTCAGGTGCTCTAACCAACTGAGCTATAGGCCCTGCCTTAGCATCTGCTGCTAAAGGGGCTGCAAATTTAAGCAATCAACCCCAAATAACCATAAGTCCTTCAAAATATTTCCTTAAATTTATTTCCCGTTTATGAGCTGGAAAAATAACGTTTTGGAACTGCTGACCAGCCGGTTGAAAAAACCGGTAACCCTCCTGTCGTCCTCAGCGGTAGGCGGTGGGTCCATCAACGCGGCTTTCAGGCTGCAAACCAGTGAAGGCGTGTTTTTTGTGAAGATCAACGATGCAAACCGTTATCCCGGGATGTTCGAAAATGAAGCGCGGGGATTGCAGCTGCTGGCCGAAGCCGGTGAGATCCCGGTGCCGGAAGTCGTCGGTTTTCAGGAACACGGCAGGGAAGCCTTTTTATTGTTGAAGTTTATCGAATCTGCGGCACAGGTTCCCGACTTCTGGGACGATTTCGGACACCGGTTGGCCGCATTGCACAAACACAGTCAGCCCTCCTTCGGTCTTTCTCACGATAACTACATCGGTTCTCTGGTTCAGGGCAACCGGGAGCATCCCACCTGGAAGGCATTTTTTACAGAAGAGCGGCTGAAGCCCCAGATCCGCATGGCTTACGACAGCGGCCGTATGGACCGTCAGGATGTGAACGCTTTTGATCTCTTTGAAAAATACCTGGGCGAGGTGTTCCCGAAGGAACTGCCGGCACTGATCCATGGTGATCTGTGGAGCGGAAACTTTATGGTCAACGATAAAGGGCGGGCCGTCATCATTGATCCGGCCATATATTACGGCCATCGCGAAATGGACCTGGCCATGTCGCAACTTTTCGGCGGCTTTCATCCCAGGTTCTATGAAGCCTACAACGAGGCCTATCCATTGGCCCCCGGCTGGCAGCAGCGGATGGATTACTGTAACCTGTATCCCCTGCTGGTGCATGTGAACCTCTTCGGAAGATCTTACCTGGGCGAAATCAGGGCTATCCTGAGAAAATTCAGTATGAACAACTGACATAATATTCCCGGGCGTTGTTGCGTTCTTTCTGCACGTTCAGATGGCGGAGTGGCCGGTACCCTGCGTCATTTCCCCAAGATGAACGATAAATCCGTTAAGACTCACTTTTTCAAAGATCATTGCGTATATTTGTACAACCAATTTTTCTCACCTGCTATGGAAAAACACCTCTTCATTAACGACCGCCTTTTCAGAGCTTCCATTTTTATTGCCGCGGTGATCATTATTGTGGCGGGGGTGATGATGGCAGAGTCGATTATCACCATGCTGTTGCTGGCGTTTTTCCTCAGTGTCATCGGCGCCCACCTCGTCTCCTGGTTTGATGAAAAGAAAGTCCCGCACGTGCTTTCGGTCATTATCGTGATGGTAGGTATTTTACTGATCATTCTGGGCCTGAGCAGCATCATCGGCGGGTCGGTGTCCAGTTTCACCTCCCATCTAGGAAAATATGAAAACCGCCTTACCGGGATTATTACTTCCGTGAATCAGGAATTCTCAAGGTTTGGATTTAATTTCTCCACCCAAAAGCTTACGCAGATGTTCGACCCGGTGAAGATCCTGGACATCACCGCATCCACGCTGGGACAGCTGGGAAATGTCATGAGCAACACCACGCTTATCGTTTTCATTGTCCTGTTTGTCTTGCTGGAGATGAAGAGCATCTCGCTGAAATCAAAAATTTTCGGTGCTTCTTCCGCCGGGAAGACCATGAAAAATATTTCGCGCATCGAAAGAAGCGTTCGGCACTACCTGGTGATCAAGACCGTGGTCAGTTTGATGACCGGGATCCTGGTAGCCGTCTGGCTGGGCATTCTGGGGGTGGAATATGCGATCCTCTGGGGGCTGATCGCCTTTTTGCTGAATTATATCCCCAACATCGGATCCATCATTGCTGCCATTCCGGCGATGTTGTTCACCTGGATCCAGTTGGGATTTATCCCGATGATCTGGGTCGGCGTGGGCTACCTGGCCGTGAATCTGCTGATTGGTTATTTCTTCGAACCGCGGATCATGGGCCGGGGTATGGGCCTTTCCACCCTGGTGGTCTTCCTGTCCCTGATCGTGTGGGGATACATCCTGGGAGTGGTCGGTATGTTCCTTTCCGTGCCCCTGACCATGACGCTGAAGATCATCCTGGAATACAACGAAAACACCAAACCCCTGGCCGCCATGCTGGGAACGGATGAAGAAGCGCTGAAGCTGATCAACGAAAAAGAATTACGGCGACTCAACAATAACGCAGAAGATTTTTCCGGGCAACAGTAGAACTAAAAGCATTGCGGAACCCGATTTACCCTCATGAAAGTGATGGTATCTATTGGTTTTCTCAGTATTTTTGCCCCCTTATTTAAATAAAGATTTTTGTATGGAACCGGCTGTAGGCAACAACAAGCCACTCAACTTTATCGAATCGATCATCGAGGACGACCTCAGAAATGGTAAGCATGCGGAAAAGATTCATTTTCGTTTTCCGCCGGAACCCAATGGTTTTCTGCATATTGGCCATGCCAAGTCCATTTGTTTGAATTTTGGACTGGCGGAAAAATACAACGGCCTGTGCAACTTACGTTTCGATGATACCAATCCCACCAAGGAAGAAACCAAATACGTGGAATCCATCCAGGAAGACATCCGTTGGCTGGGATTTCAGTGGCATGATAAACCCTACTATGCCTCGGATTATTTTGATCAGCTCTATGAATGGGCACTTCAGATGATCCGCGAGGGAAAGGCCTATGTCGATGAGCAAACCCAGGAAACCATCAGCCAGCAGCGGGGGGTACCCACACGTCCCGGGACGGAAAGTCCATACAGAAACCGGCGGGTGGAAGAAAGCCTGGCGCTTTTCGAAAAGATGAAAAACGGAGAAATCCAGGACGGAACCATGGTCCTGCGCGCCAAAGTGGACATGAACTCCCCCAACATGCATATGCG
>JBJKPL010000239.1:0-7175 GCA_046706345.1 Candidatus Sulfidibacterium sp. | reverse complement strand
CGTTTAGTCTGGTGACAGTCCTTTTTTTAATGGTGCTGATGCCGGTTTTTTCAGGTTGTTTAAACAACAACCCGCAGTCCCCTGAGTTGAGACAAGGCGACCTGTTGTTCCAGAATATTCAGTGCGGGCCTTTGTGCAATGCCATAGAAGCGGTGACCCATGGGGTAGACGGAAAAAATTTTTCACACTGTGCCCTGGTGGTGAAGATCCACGATACCCTGAAAGTGGTGGAAGCCATCGGAAAAGAGGTTCAGGTGCATTCGCTGAGAACCTTTTTCGCCAGGACCGGCGATACCGGCCTGATTCGCAACATCACGGTGGGAAGATTGAAGAAAGCCTATCGGTCGCTGATCCCCGGTGCCCAGGCTTTTGCTGTATCCCAGGTCGGTCGACCCTATGATGATGATTTTCTGATGAACAATGGAAAATGGTATTGCAGCGAACTGATCTATGCCGCCTTTAAGCAGGCCAACCACGACGAAGCGTTTTTTCCGCTGCAGCCCATGACTTTTAAAGACCCCAAAACCCATGACTTCTTTCCGGCCTGGGTTTCGTATTATAAAGCCTTACATGAGCCCATCCCGCAAGGGAAACCAGGCACCAACCCCGGACTGATCTCACGCTCGTCCAAAATTTTTGTCCTAAAAATCCGAAAAATTACCTGGAAGTAAAACCCGTCCGTGAATCGGATCCATTCCAGAAGGATCGTTTAAACCAGCCCGGCATCCGTTAACGGCAGATCGTGATAGCGTTTCCCGGTTGCCGCATAAATGGCATTGATGATCGACGGGGCTACCACCGGAACCCCCGGTTCGCCGATACCCGTCGGGCGCTCATGATTTTCGATGATATCCACGGTGACTTCGGGTACCTCGTCCATCCGTAAAACGGGATAGTCGTCGAAATTTGTCTGTTGGATCTTTCCCTCCTGAGCGGTGATCTTCCCGTAAAAACAGATCGACATCCCAAAGATGGCCGCTCCCTGGAGCTGGGCCCGGATGGTATCATGGTTGACAGGTTGGCCGCAATCTACGGCCATGTGGATCTTATGGACTTTCAGCTTGTTGTTGATTACCGATACTTCGGTTACGGCGGCCACATAGGTCAGAAAGCTGTAATGTACTGCCAGCCCCATGCCGTGATTTGCCGGAAGCGATTTTCCCCAGCCTGCTTTGGCAGCGGCGGTTTTCAGCACTTTTTTCAGCCGGCCGGTGTCCATCTTGAAACCTTCGCCTGCATCTACCTGCCGGTCCCGTCCGATCAGCGCCAGGCGATAATTCAAGGGATCCTGATGGGCAGCCACGGCCAATTCATCGGCAAACACGTTGGTGGAAAATCCTTCAAAAATATTGCATACCGACCGGAGCCATCCAATCCGAACATGCGCATCGGCGAGGGCATTTTCTACCTGGAAATTGGGGATCTCAAAAGGAAGATTGGTGGCGCCGCTGGCCAGTTCCCCGCCGGAGGCATAATTTACCCCGGGCATGAAGGTTGAGCTGATGGAAGGGAAGGCCAGGCGGTGCAGCCAGGCTGTGGTATACCCGTTTTTGTCCAGGGATGCTTTTAGATATTGGGCACTGATGGTATGGTAGAAATCGTGCCGGATGTCGTCGGTACGGTCCCAGAAAACCTGAACGGGCTTGTTCAGGTTTTTGGAAAGAATTACGGCTTCCATCACAAAGTCCGGATTGGATTTTCTGCCGAAGCCACCCCCCAGGAACGTGACATGTACCGTCACCTTGCTGGGATCGAGTTTCAGGTATTGAGCTGCATCCCGGAGGGCGTCCTGCGGCGACTGCAGCGGAGCCCAGATCTCGCAAGAATCCCCTTTAAACCAGGCCACGGCATTGGGGACCTCCATGGGCGCATGGGAGAGGTGCGGCAGCTGGAAGGTGCTCTCGACAATTTGATCTGCTTTCGCGAAAGCATCCTCGACATTCCCTTCTTTTTTGACTGTTTTGGCTTGCTGATGGATGCGGTCTGTCATCAGTTTCATAAATTTTTCCGTGTCGTAGCTTCCGTTTTCTCCGGCGTCCCAGGTGAGGGTAAGGGCTTCTTTCCCCTTTAACGCCGCCCAGGTATTGGTGGCGATCACCGCCACGCCGCCCAGATCGCCGTAAGGGATCTTCACCCTGGGGATCTCAAAAACCGTTTCCACTCCCGGTACTTTCAGCGCTTTGCTTCCGTCAAAAGATTTCAGCGAACCAAAGGTTACGGGTGTTCGCGCAATGGCGGCAAACTTCATTCCAGGCAATCGGATGTCAACACCGTATTTCGCTTTTCCCCGGATAAAATCTTTCAGATCCACGCTGGCCATGGAACGCCCGATGAAATCATATTCTTTGGGCGTTTTTAAGGAAGGGTTTTTGGGGGGCTTCAAATGGGAAGCGGCCTGGGCCAGGTCGCCGAAGAAGATTTTGCGACCGGTGGAAGTGTGGATGACATAATGATGGGCAGCAGCACATTCTGATGCGGGTACCTTCCACTGGTTTGCCGCAGCTTCGATCAGCATGGTGCGGGCTGCAGCACCCATCTCGCGCAAAGGGGTGAAAAAAAGGCGGATGCTTCTTGATCCGTCGGTGTTTTGATCTCCGTAAACGGGATTTCCGTCTGCCTGTAGAATGCTTACCCTTTCCCAGTCGGCATCCATCTCGTCCGCAATGACGGAAGTCAGGGACGTCCTGATGTTTTGTCCCATTTCGGAACGACTGGCCACCAGGATCAGCGACCCGTCGGAATTGAGCTGAATGAAAAGGCTGGGCTTGAATTCGCCGGAAGGCACTTCCGCCGCACCGGCTTTTAACACGAAACCGGGCAGGTTATAAGCCATGATCAGGCCTCCGGTGGCAAAACCGAGGTATTTAACAAATTTTCGCCGGCTGATATTTTCTATCGGACTCATAATGCTTTCGATTGACTGGTTTGAACAATGGCTTCTTTGATACGATGGTAGGTTCCGCAGCGAAAGATGTTGCCGGTCATGGCATCCACGATCTGTTGGTCGGTGGGGTGAGGGTTGGCTTCCAGCAAGGCAGCGGCTGTGATAAGCTGTCCGGGCTGGCAGTAGCCGCATTGAGGTACTTTTAGGCGTTCCCATTGTTCCTGGAGTTTGGGATTGACTTTCGCTAATCCTTCGATGGTGGTGACGTTTTTACCGGCCACTTCGGAAACCGGGGTTCCGCAGGACCGGATCGACTGATGGTCTACCAGAACGGAACAACTGCCGCACAGGCCTTCGCCACAGCCAAATTTTGTCCCCGTTAATCCGAGGATATCCCGCAATACCCACAATAAAGGCATGTCAGGATCCACGTCAAGCGATTTCTTTTCGCCGTTAACAGAAAAAGTGATCATAGGTTTTGGGCTCTTTAGATTGTCTTTCAAAGATAGAAAATTTCGGGATTGAATAAAAATAAAAAGGCTTCCGCATTGTGCGGAAGCCTTTACCCAACCTGTATGACAAAAGCTTACAGGGTGATGATAATTCCCAGGCTGGGAAGCACCATGCCCGTGTTGTTGGGTAATGTTTCCAGGATGTAATTCTTACCGTCCGGAGTGGTCATGTAAGCTCCGGATGCTGTTTTTTTCCGAATCACAAAATCCTGTCCCGGATTTTTGAAATTGTATACGTTCTGAACATCCAGATACAGCTGGAGCGCCCACTTTTTGAAGTAATATCTTTTGTCCACCCTCAGGTCCAGCTGGTGAAAGGCGTTGAATCGCTGGCTGTTGAGCTGGGCATAATTGTAGTACGGACCGCCGGTAGCATCCCATGCCTGAATGTTTGCGGATTTTGTCAGGTCATACGGCGTGTAGGGAAGTCCTCCGACAAAGCGCCATTTGAAACCCAGCTGCCAGTTCTTTTTAAAGATCTTTGAACCCGTGATGGTGATGAGGTTCCGACTGTCCCAGGAAGAAGGAATATAACGACCTTGGAGGTCGGTAAATTCGCTGCGTACATAAGTGTAAGTGGCGATGAGTGTATAGGTGCGAAGGTTCAGCCTGTGCAGCAACTCAAAGCCATAGGCTTTTCCCAGACCTGAAAATACCACAGGCACATCACCCACCACGCTGTTGTAAGCGGATCCTTCGTTGGCGAGGCTTTCGCCGGTAGACAGATCGATGGGATAGCCCTGATACCCCTTGTAAAATCCGGTCAGGGAAAAAAACATGGTTTCCTTCGGCCGGTAAACAAACCCCAGGTTGTAATGGTTGGCCCGGATGTATTGAGAAACCGTTTTATTCACCAGGATTTCCTGATCGTTTTTATAGCCAAGGGTCGTGAAGGCGGGAAGTTCAAAATACCGTCCCGCGGAGGCGCTGAGGCTTAACTTCGGTGAAAGAGAAAATGAAACGGCCCCCCGGGGAGAGAACTGGTTCAGCAGGTTCTGCATCTTCGGATTATAGTTGTCGCCGTCGAAGCGGAAACCGAAACTGACCGACAAGCGCTCTTTGAGGAATTTTTTGGAAGCCTGGGCCGAAAAGCCGTAATCCACATTGTTCAGATGGGTTTCATAATGGTTAAAAACGGTGTTACCCGACTGGTATGCCTGTTGCGTTGTGTTGTTGGTGTAACGGTAAAAATCGGTATTGGCGCTTAAATTTAAACTGTAACCTTGTTTGAAGAGATTGAACTCATAACGCAGGCTGTTTTCGGCCTGGGTGGAAACATAATTCAAACTTCGCGGCAGCGCTGTGTTGTTGTCGGGATATTTGTATAGCTGGTTGTACAGCATGTTGCGGCTGACCACCAGACCATGGCTGCCGTTTTTGATGAAGTGGCGGTAATTGGCGCCGATGGTGTAACTCCACTGGTTGTTTACCGGCAGATAGGATAAGATGTATTCCTGCGAAGGATCCGGATTACTCAGCCCTGTGTTGAGGCGCATGCGGTCGAGAGAGCCGATGCTGATGATCGTCAGCTGGTTCTTTTCATTGAACTGGGTCTTCGTTTTTAACTGATAATCGTTGAAAGTGGGTAGAAAGGGCAGGCCGAAAGCCGAAAAAACAAACTGCAGATAAGATTGCCTGACGGAGAAAATATAGCTGGTCTTTTTGCCAATGGGTCCGTCCAGTGTCAAGGCTGCATTGCTGGAACCCAGCGAAAGCTGAAAGTGGGTTTTTTCGTGGTTTCCTTCCTTGAGGAAAAATTCAAACACCCCGCTCAGCGCGTTGGGACGATCGGCAGGGAAGGAGCTGGAATAATAATTCACCGACTGGATGAAGTCGGAATTCAGGATCCCTACAGCGCCGCCGGAAGCCCCGTGGGTGGCAAAGTGGTTCAGAATGGGGATTTCAATGCCATCGAGGTAAAACTTGCTTTCCGTAGGTCCGCCACCACGAACAATGATGTCGTTTCTGAAATCCGGCGTGGAACCAATCCCCGGCAACGACTGCAACACCCTTGAAATATCCATGTTGCTGCCGGGGTTGTCCACGATTTGCTGGATGCCCAGCCGCTGCATCGAAACGGGGGCAATGTTGCTTTGGCGTAAAATACTGCTGGAAATAGTTACTTCCTGAAGCTTTTGAGCTACCGGCTGCATCGGGATCTCAATGAAAGGCTGTTTCTCGTTGGTGAGAAAGATGGTCCCGCTTTCCGTTGCCTGATAACCGAGTGAGGAAACCAGCAATTTAATATTCCCGGGTTTTAATCCTGATAAAGTGAAATTTCCTGATTCATCGGTGATGGTGCCACTGTTCATCCCTTTGACCTGAATGGAAGCATAG
This sequence comes from Candidatus Sulfidibacterium sp., assembly GCA_046706345.1. Lineage (GTDB taxonomy): Bacteria > Bacteroidota > Bacteroidia > Bacteroidales > F082 > Sulfidibacterium. The sequence continues at coordinate 1,442 of JBJKPL010000239.1, read as the reverse complement.
GGCACTGGAGTGTTGTTGACAGCATTGATAACCTTTCCCTTCACGCTGCAGTTCTGGGCAACAACAGACAAGGGCCTGAAAATTAACATCATGATGATTATTAAACCAAAGATTTTGCGGAAATACCTCAACATATAATACGATTTTGTAATTTTGCAACAAAAATAATACTATTTTGGAATAGTCATTACGAAATCGTAACAAAAATTTAAATAAATTACCATGTCGGACAATATCAAGTTGATGCGGATTTTGCTGGATTATGTGGAAGCCTATGCCAGCGAACATACCCAGGTTGACATTCGGGAATTTTCCGTTTTTCTTTCCAATCATGTTTCAGGCCTGCCCTACGTCCCAAGGGAACAGGAGCCGGAAAAGGGGGATTACAAAAATTTCAGAAAGTATCGTGATGTTGAATTTTCCGCCGGTCTCACGACCTTGTTTCGTTTTGCCAAGTTGTACATCAAAAAAGCCTTTGTCGGCACTTCCTTTAAGACCATTGATGAATATGGATTTCTCGCCAGCCTGTTCAAAGAAAAGAGTCTGCTGAAAAGTGAACTGATCCAGATGCACTTGTTGGAGATCTCCAGCGGCAGCGAAATCATCAAACGATTAGTGAAAAGCGGTTTGATCTATGAATATGCCGATGACAAGGATAAGCGTGCCCGGCGTATCGCCCTGACAAAGAAGGGAGAGGAGGAAATTCGGAAGTCTTTTACAGAGATGCACATGGTTTCGGAAATTGTCATTGGCAATATTTCGGAAGAGGAATTGAACCAGGTACTGGCCATTTTCAGAAAATTGATTTACTTTCACAAACAGATTCATGAGGAAGACAGGCACTTTTCCCTCGAAGAAATACATGCGAACTATCTGACTTAATCTATGAAGAATGTACTTATTACCGGAGGTTCAGGACTGATCGGAACGGAGCTTCAGAAACTGCTGAAAGAGAAAGGTTATGAAACCGCGGTGCTTTCACGTACCCGCAATAACAAGGACAGTAGGTCCTATTTCTGGGATTATGAAAAAGGCATCCTGGAAGAGGAGGCTCTGCAGTTTGCCGATGCCATCATTCATCTGGCAGGCGAAAATATCAGCGCCGGGCGGTGGACCCCGGAACAAAAGAGAAAAATCCTGGACAGCCGGGTGAAAACGACCCAGCTGCTGGTGGAAAAAACCAGGGAGTCGTCCAAGAAACCGGAAGTTTTTCTTGCGGCTTCTGCAATTGGATACTATGGGAGCTCGCTGCTGAACTGGAGTTTTCACGAAGAAAACCTCCCGGGAAAAGGTTTTCTGGCTGACACGTCTGAAATCTGGGAACAAAGTTCGCTGTTGTTTCTGGCCATGGGCATCCGAAGGGTCGTGCTGAGAACCGGTGTGGTCTTGTCGGAAAAAGGAGGTGCCTTGCCGAAAATGATGGCTCCGGTAAAATGGGGTCT
>JBJKPL010000238.1:0-3728 GCA_046706345.1 Candidatus Sulfidibacterium sp. | reverse complement strand
ATTTTAATTGTAAATAGCCTTCATAATCAGAATTTTCACAAAAATTCAACGCCTCCGGGCGGCCTGCAAAATAGGTGGTGAGCCACTGTCGTAACTGGTCTTTTGCTTCTTCGTAAGTGGTTGAGGATTTAAAAATTGCTTTCAAAAAGGGATTTTCTTTCATGATCATGCGCACGATCTTCAGTGATCCCAAATGAAGCCTGATCTGTTCCTGAAATGTCTCCATTCTATTCTACTGTTCCTATAAAAATGATTGATTAAGCGTTTTCCTAAAAGATAGCAAAAATAATGGAAAAAGTCAAATTAATTTTATTGGTCCACTGCCAAACCCGCGTCCATGGCTTAGAATTGAAATTTTACCTTAGAAAAATAGTTTCTTTCGGTCTGGTTTAGAGTCGAATGGTAACCCTATTTAAAACGGTAATAGATTTTGAAAAAAATTATTTCTGAAGGTCAATTCCAGGGCTGAAATCCGTGTGAAAAAATAAACCTAGATGAAAAAATTTTACCTTTGCTGCAGTAAAAAGTAGTTTACCAACCTTAAAAATTTTAATGGAAATGTACAGTAATTTGGAAAGTGTCCCCAGAGCTTATAACGAACCTGTAATGAGTTATAAACCAGGATCCCCGGAGCGTGCTGAGATCAAAGCCATGCTCAAAAAGATGAAATCAGAAGTTGTGGATATTCCGATGGTGATCGGAGGAAAAAATGTCATCACCGATGACAAAGTGGCCATTCATCCGCCCCATGAACTGAAACATACCCTCGGATATTATTACAAAGGCGGAGCCGAGCATGTTCAAATGGCGATTGAAGCTGCTTTGAATGCCCGCGAAAAATGGGCTGCCATGCCCTGGGAGCAGCGAGCCGCCATCTTTTTGAGAGTGGCTGACCTGTTGAGCGGACCTTACCGTGCCCGAATCAATGCTGCCACCATGCTGGGACAGTCCAAAAATATTTTTCAGGCTGAAATCGATGCCGCCTGTGAGCTGGCCGATTTTTTCCGTTTTAACGTGCAATACATGACGGAGATCTACGGCCAGCAGCCGGGTTCTTCCAAAGGTACCTGGAATCGTCTGGAATACCGTCCGCTGGAAGGTTTTGTCTACGCTTTGACGCCTTTCAACTTTACTTCCATCGCCGGCAACCTTCCCAGTGCCCCCGCCCTGATGGGGAACGTAGTGGTCTGGAAATGCTCCAACACCCAGGTATATTCAGCCAAGGTCATCATGGATATCTTCCAGGAAGCCGGGGTTCCCGACGGAGTGATCAACCTGGTGTTTGTTTCAGGTCCTGTGGCAGGCAAGGCCGTGATGGAACATCCTGACTTTGCCGGTTTCCATTTTACAGGTTCTACCGGTGTCTTCCAGCACATTTGGAAAACCATTGGCAACAACATTGCAAAATACAAAACCTATCCCCGTATTGTGGGTGAAACCGGCGGAAAAGACTTTGTGATGGTGCATCCTTCGGCTCAGGTCGACGCCGTTGTGACGGCCCTGGTCCGCGGGGCTTATGAATTCCAGGGGCAGAAATGCTCCGCCGCTTCCCGGGCTTACATTCCCTCCAGCTTGTGGCCGGAAATCAAGACCAAACTTGTGGATCAGATCAACTCCATCAAAATGGGAAATCCTGAAGATTTCACCAATTTCATGAATGCGGTCATTGACGAGGCTTCTTTTGATAAACTGGCCATGTTCATCGATCAGGCGAAGAAAGATCAGGATGCCGAAATTCTCGTTGGCGGGGGATATGATAAATCCGAAGGTTATTTCATTCAGCCCACGGTGATCGTGGCCAAAGACCCCCATTATATCACCATGGAAGAAGAACTTTTCGGACCGGTGCTTACCTTGTATGTTTATGAAGACGCTGACTTTGATCAGACTTTGGATCTGTTGGACAGCACCTCACCCTACGGTCTGACCGGTGCCATTTTTGCTACCGACCGTTGCGCTGTGGAAAAAGCCACCAAACGCCTGGTACATGCCGCCGGAAACTTTTATGTGAACGATAAACCCACGGGCGCCGTTGTTGGGCAGCAGCCCTTTGGCGGTTCCCGGGCCTCAGGCACCAACGACAAAGCGGGTTCCAGCCTGAACCTGATCCGCTGGGTCAGCCCGAGAACCATAAAAGAAAACTTTGTTCCTCCGGTGGATTATCGATATCCCTTCATGGCGGAAGAATAGATAGATCAATTAAAAATTTGCAAAAAGCCATCTTTCTTTAGAAAAGTTGGCTTTTTGTTTTTCACTATCTTTGAGGACGGAAAAATTTAATACCAAAGGTTATGTCAAACAAAGTAAATGTCACCTGGAAGGATCAGATGTCCTTTGAAGCCAAAGTAAATGGATTCAGTATTGTGCTGGATGCCGATGACAAAGTAGGCGGCCGCAATCTGGGTCCGCGCCCCAAGCCGTTAACCCTGGTGTCTCTGGGTGGATGCACGGGCATGGATGTCATCTCCATTCTTGGTAAGATGCGCGTGGAGCCTGAATTTTTTGATGTAGAGGTAGAAGGCGAACTTTCAGAAGAGCATCCCAAATATTACCAGGCCATCCACATTAAATACATCTTCAAAGGAAAGGACCTGCCGATGGACAAACTGGAAAAAGCTGTAACCCTTTCCCAGGAAAGATATTGTGGGGTCAGCGAAATGCTCCGGAAAGCCGCCAGGCTTACCCATGAGATTGTGGTTCTGGATTGACCGGCGCCTAAAATTGAAAAAAAACGAAAGCACCTTGATTTAAGGTGCTTTTTTTGTTTAGGGAAGAAGACGTTTGATGAGCCGGAGCCGATGGGTGTATTTTTTTTGCTCTTCGTTGAAAATCCCCTGATGGTCGATGGTATCGATCCGGACTTTGCCCGACGCATGCAGGATCTGGGTATTGCCCAGCAGGATGCCCACGTGAACGATCTGCTCTTCATCGTTGTCGAAAAATGCCAGGTCACCGGCCCGTGCTTCGTTGATAAAACCAATGGTTTTACCCATTCCGGCCTGATCGCGGCTGTCGCGCGGAAGCTGATAGCCGCAGGTGCGGAAAACCACTTCCGTGAAACCCGAACAGGCCAGGCCAAAAAAAGACCGTCCGCCCCATAGAAACGGCACACCGAGATAACGCCCGGCCAAGGCAACCAACACTTCGGCAGATTGCTTCCCCTGCAACGTTTCAGGCACTTCCCCAAAGCTAAATTGCTGCCCGTTGATATCGAAACTGCGATTCTTGTAAAAAGGCAGCCGGCTGCCCAGGCTCAGCAATACAGAACCCGATTTACCCGAGACGGTTGCGCAGGGGTTGATAAGAAAAACGGGGCTTTCCACCTCCATCCTGTCCAATATGGCCTTGTCAAGCTGGGTCAGTTGCTGGGTGTCCACCCAACCTTCATAATGGTTGCCACTGCTGCGGATCAGCGACCAGTTGTTCATTGCGTCGAGGATTTGAGCCGTTTCACCGAATAGCAGCTGGTTTGTCATCTGACTCTTGTCGGAAGGTTTTTCCCTTACGGGAATAACACTTAGAAGGCAGATCCCTGTTTTCATAATTTTTATTAAGTTTAATTAGCGCAATAAGTTTTACTATTTTTGTGCATTAAATAAGATTTATGAAATCTTTTTTTTCAAAATTACAACAAAAATCATACGAGATAGTTCGGGTCTTAAGCTTCATTGCGGCGGTGGCAATCGTTGTGTTTGTCAGCCCCCGTGAACTGATGTTTAAGTATGAGT
>JBJKPL010000237.1:0-5411 GCA_046706345.1 Candidatus Sulfidibacterium sp. | reverse complement strand
CTTTTAACTTTTCCAACTCTTTCAACTTTTCAAACCCTTTAACCTTAATCATTGTATATTTTCTCATCAGGGAAAAAGGCACCTTCGGCGTCGTTTTCGGTATTGCGGCTGGTGGGCTGCCGGGTCAGGAAATCCTTATAGAATTCATGCTGGATCACCAGATCCATGATCTCGTTTGTGCCGGTCCAGATGGTGATCAGCCGCACGTCGCGCAGCATCTTCTCCACGGGATAAATGTTGGTATAACCGATGCCGCCCATGATCTGCAGGGCGTGGTTCACCACTTTCCAGGCAGACTCGGTAGAGAATTTCTTGGCTTCGGAAACCATCCGGCGGATCTGTCCGTCGGAGGCATCGGAATCGGCCATTTTTGCCGCCATGTGGTTGATGGCCCGGGAAGCATCCAGCAGGGTAAGGCTGTCGGCGACTTTGGTGTTCACGGCTTCAAACGCCCGGATCTTTTGTCCGAAGGCCCTGCGCTTGTCGGCGTAGCGGGCGGCGACTTCAAACGCGCCGCGTGCCATGCCCACGGCGCCACCGGCGGAGGTCATCCTTTCGGGAACCATCATCCGGTGGAACACACGGGTTCCGTTCCCGAGGCCGGCTTCGCCGCCGAGTACATTCTTCAGAGGCACGGCCGCGTCCTGAAACACCAGCCTTCCGGTGCCGCCGCCGCGGGTGCCCATGAGACCGTAAACATGTTCCACTTTTACGCCGGGACCGCGTTCCACCAGGAAAGCCGTCATGGCCTTTTTGGGATCTTCGAGGCCTTCGACGACGGCATAAACCAGCAGGACATCGGCGCCTTCGGCACCGACGACAAATCGTTTCTGTCCGTTGAGGTAAAACAGGTCGCCTTCACGCCGGGCTGAGGTGGTGGCGGCAAAAAAGTCAGAGCCTCCGCGCGGTTCGGTCAGCCCTTCGGCTACGCCGATCTCGCCTTTCAGCATGGGAATGAGAAACCGCTGTTTTTGTTCTTCGGTACCGAAAACTTGGAGGGCCTCTCCGACGATGGAAACCAGCGAATACAGGCAACCCAGCGAGGTGCCCAGCACACCGATTTCTTCCAGCGCCATCATTTCGCTGCTCCAGGGCAAGGCGCGGCCGCCCCATTTTTTGTCGAAACGCAGGCCCAGTAAATTTCGTTTTCCGGCTTCCTGAATGAATTCTTTCGGGTAACGGACTTTGTCGGCATCCATGTCCAGCAGCAACTGACGCGGCACCCACCGGACAAAATCCCGAACTTTTTCCTGTAACAGCTTGTCTTCGGCTGTCATGAAAACTTCCCTTGACATGATCCTGATATTTTGGGTAGGTTACTATGTTTAATGACCCTTCCGTCCCCGGTAGGGTTCCTGTCCAAAAATAACAAAATTCCGCCTGATCTCCAAGGAGAGATCCCGCAAGGAAAAAGCTAATCGGCTTTTGGGAGATGGTTCAGGGCTTTGAGGATCTTCTCAAAGCCCGGATCGGCTTTGAACTTTTGGAAATATTTATTTTCCCTGATCCTGTAGGCATCGGTGAAACCATGGTTCAGCGCTTCCTGCAGCGACGGAATCACTTCGGCATCCCGGCCCGTGATGGCATAATATTCGGCTTTCATCAGATACACTTCCGGGTTGCCGGGATCCACCATCTCATAGATCATCAGAAACTTTTTGGTGGTATCCATGTTCCCGTTTTTGATGGCTCCGTCGGCATAGAGGTATGACATCAGGCTCAGGTAATTCAGCAACCGCTGGTTCATCAGCCTGACCGCTTCCATTCGGGCCGCTTTCTTTTTGTGATAGAGGTTTTCGATTTCGTGTTTCCACCAGGCGGCATCCTGTGAATTCAGCGATTCAGCATATTTCTGCTGTAATCCTGATTCCGTTTTGTCCAGCGCCATTTGCAGCCTGATCTCCTGTTGGCAGGCTTTACTGGCAGAAAGGCGCCGAATCTCTTTCTCATAGAAAGAAACATCCATTAGTCCTTTCAGGTTGGTGACCATACCCTGATCGGCTTCCAGCTGTTGCAGCTCATCATGCGCCTTCATGGCTTCCGCCCGGAGCTTGTCGTAGTCCGTTTTTACGCTGTCGATGCGGGTTTGGTTGATGGGGACAATGTATTTGCGCATGGCCTCAAGCATCTGGAATTCGAAAGCGCGTTTGAAAATTCCGGCCGGTGGCAGGGCGTGCTTGCCCGGATAGACGATCAGCAGATGGGTCATTCCCAGTTTATTCAGTTCGTTATCCAGGTTTTTCATCTCCAGATAGTTAAAATCCAGATTCCCCACGACACCCACGTAGGTAAGGTGGGTATCCGGGATCTGGCGGATGCCGGGAAATCCGGCTTCCAGACCGATGGTTCCGGCCACGCTTTTGTTGAACAAGCCGATGCCTGCAGCAATACGGGCACCCCCGGAGAATCCCGCCGTATAGATTCGCTGCGGATCCAGCGAAAAACGCTGTTCGACATCCTGCATGAAATGATACAGGATCTTGTTGTTTACCTCCGGTGGCTGGCCGTTTTTGGAATTGTTGGAAGCTACCAGGATAAAGCCCAGGCTTTCGGCGACACTTTTGTATTTCTTCACCACCAGCGCACCGCGGGCATGGGCGTCAAAAAAGAAAACCACCGGATATACCTTGTTCGGATTGTAATCCGAGGGCAGATACAAGGCATAGGATTCGGACGTGTCGGCTGCACAGGGCACATGATCCACCGTTTGTCCGGGCTGAAAAGTGACTTCCGGTAAAACCGGGGATGCTTTTTTTTCCTTTTTTGGCGTATTCTGACAGGCGGTGGCAAACAATAACAGCGAAAAGACCAGCAGGAGGTGGATCGTGGGGCGGTTTACTGAATTCATATGGCTGGATTTAAACCAGTTAACGGCTATTAAGTTCTTGGGTTCCATGAAAAAACCATTTCTTAATATTTATAACTTTGCAAAAAGCAAAAGGATGAAACTGTCGATTCGCAAAAAAAACGATTTTTTTTACCGGAATCGTTTCAAAGGTAAAACGATTTGGCTTGCCCGGATGGGGATGCTGGCGATATTTTTGTTTTTTTTCAATGCGTGCGGAATCTATTCATTCACGGGTGCCTCCATCCCGGCGGGGGCAAAAACCGTTTCGGTGGAATATTTCCCCAACAAAGCACCGCTGGTGGAGCCTTCCCTGAGTTCGACCTTTACCAATGCGTTGCGCGATATTTTTACCACTCAGACCAATCTGCGCATGGTGACCAAAAACGGGGATCTGGCCCTTTCGGGAGAGATCACCAACTACACCATCACCCCGCAGGCCATTCAGGCCGACCAGAAAGCCGCATCTAACCGGTTGACGATCACGGTGAACGTGACCTTTGTCAACAAACTGGATCCTACCAAGAATTTTGAAACCCAGTTCTCCCAATACATGGATTATTCTTCCAGCAAAAATTTCGATCAGGTGAAAAACGATCTGCTGCAACAGATCACCACCAACCTGGCGCAGGATGTCTTCAATAAAGCGGTGGTTAACTGGTAATTCAAATCTTTGTTAAATTTGTAAGATGAATAAGGAGCAATTTACCGAGTATTTGCTGAGTCCGGATCATTTGCGGAAGGCGACGCTTTCCGACCTGACGGCTTTTGTCAGGGAATTTCCATACTGCAGTACCGGCCATGTGTTGCTTACCCTGAAACTTTTCCTGGATCAAAATGTCACCTACAATTCCGAGCTGAGAACCACCGCCGTTTATGCGGGAAGCAGAAGGATCCTGAAAAAACACATCGACCGGCTGGGTGACTCGCTGGTGCAAAGTGTGCTGCCCGATGAGGAAGAAGCCGCGCCCGCTGCTCCGAAGGAAAAGGTGAAAGAAACCCCACCTCCGGCAGCCGAAAGCACGGGATCCCCGGAAAGGGAAATTCCCGAGCCTGAAGAAGCTGAACCGGCACCCGTTCCGGAAGCACGGCAGGAAATGCCCGAATTTGAAGAATCCGTTGAACGTCGCGATTCCACAGGCTATACCGTGGAGGAACTGAAAAAAATGATTGAACGACGCATCCGCGAGATTGAGAGACAAAAACAACCGGCGAAAAAATCAGAGCCTCAAAAGACTAAAGCGCGCTCCAAATCGGAAATTATCGACACGTTTATTCAAAATTCGCCTTCCATTTCCCGGCCGAAAAGTACGTTCTTTGATCCCGTGGACGTGGCCCGGCAAAGTATCGTTGATCAGGAAAATATTGTCAGTGAGACGCTTGCAAAGATTTATGTGGATCAGGGCTATTTTGAAAAGGCCATTCACATTTACGAAAAATTAATTTTGAAATTTCCCCAAAAAAGTGCGTACTTTGCAGGCCTTATTGAAGAGGCAAAAAATAACTTAAAAAATTAAAGTTCATAAAGATGTACGTTTTCATTTCTATATTGATCCTGGTCGTCTGCGTTTTGCTGGGGCTTATTGTTCTGGTTCAGAATCCCAAAGGGGGCGGACTGGCTGCGAACTTCAGCGGCGGAACCCAGTTCATGGGCGCCCGCCAAACGGCCGATTTTCTTGAAAAAGCCAGCTGGGGCCTTGCCATCGCTTTGTTGGTCTTAAGCCTGACGGCCACCATGATCATACCCAGAAACAGCGGCACCACTGCCAACCAGCAGAACTCTGAGTTACAAAATAAAATTCAGCATGCTCAGAAACCGGAAGTCAATTTTATGGCGCCCCCGGTCACGCAGCAACCTGCCGGTAAAACCACGACGCCCGATAACGGAAAGAAGAAATAAACCTCCGTTTTGAAGAATTTGAAAAATGTCAGAATGTCATAAGCATTCTGACATTTTTTTTTGATCCCTGCTTTGGCATAAAATGTGACAAGTCAGAGATAGTTTACAAACTTAAATTGCATAACCAAATGAAAACAGGTGAACAAATGATTAAGCCATTGGGAGACAGAGTAGTTGTTGAACCTGCTCCGGCCGAAACCGTGACCGCCACGGGGATCATCATTCCGGATACGGCCAAAGAAAAACCGCAACAGGGAACCGTTGTCGCTGTTCCGGAGGAAAACGAAGACCACAAAATTACCGTCAAAGTGGGTGACCAGGTGTTATACGGAAAATATGCCGGTACCGAGATCAACCTCGCCGGCAAGGAATATCTGATCATGCCCGAATCCGATATTCTGGCGATCATCTAATAGAAAAAATTAATAATAACAGATAAAAACTTAAAAACATGGCAAAAGACATTTTATTCAACTTAGAAGCAAGAGAAGCCCTGAAAAAAGGAGTGGATGCCTTATCCAATGCTGTTAAGGTGACATTGGGACCCAAAGGAAGAAACGTGATCATTGAAAAATCCTTTGGCGCTCCGCAGGTTACCAAAGACGGAGTTACCGTTGCCAAAGAAATTGAATTAAAAGATCCCGTAGAAAATATGGGCGCCCAGAT
>JBJKPL010000236.1:0-5735 GCA_046706345.1 Candidatus Sulfidibacterium sp. | reverse complement strand
GTCCAGCGTACGCTCGCTTTTATACAGGTCCGGATTCTTCAAGCGTTGGATGTCTTCGGCGGTTTTCACGATCTTATCCAAACAAATGGGCACCCCTTCGGGAACGTATTTGATATGCGCTCCAAAGGCCGCCGTCTCGCGGTAAGGATCACTGATCAGGCTCACCCCGTCCAGGTCGAAATGTTCCAGGCAATGGAGGTTCGACTCGACCAGGACTTTGTGATCGGAAGCCAGCTCGCCGTAAGTTTTCCCGTGAAAACGGGCGGCAAAGTGCATCAGGATCGGCTTGAACAGTACCGTTTCGCTGTTTTTTCCTTCCAGTAATGCGGTGAATCGTTGTTTTTTATTCATGAGGATCAGTTTTGTGGATCTTGGACTTTTCGAAGATTCCGGTAAAGGCAGTTGGAGGCATCGCAAATATCACAGGAATAGCCTTTGAACTCGATGTTCCGGCCGATGCCGATGATGCCGCTGACGGATTTCACCGGTTGCATCAGGCAGCTGTCGGAGAGGGTGATCCCGCAGAAATGCTCCGGCAACAGGCTGAAAAGTTGCTGCTGCTCTGCGACATTCCACCCGCAATAGCCCGGACTGTAACGGTTCGAGACCCCCAGGTGCCGCCGTTTCATTTCTTGTTGCAGCTGGCTGTGGATCTGATCCATGGCGGCCTCTACGGCCAGGCTCCCGTAAAGATCATAGACGTAGCCGCTCAATATCTGTCCGGAATGCATCATGTCGCGCGATTTTTCATACAACCGGTCGCCGACGGTTCCCACCACCACGGCCAGTTGTTCACTTTGTCGCAATTCCTCGAAAATGATCTTCCGGGTATGAAAAACAGCCTGTCCCACCTTGATCTCATAACGACTGTCGTTAAATTCCACCGCATCGGTGATCAGATATCCCACCCGGGTTTCCAGTAACTCCGGTCCGTGGAGCAACACATCTTTCACATAGAGATCCATCATGACTTCCAGGTCGGGATTCGTGCCTTTCCCCAGTTCGGCATACAGTGCATCAGAAGTGACACAAACCTGCTGTTGCGGAATGTCCCATGTTTTTGTCAGGTTACGTTTCATTTTGTTGGGTTTTTGTTTGGTGATTTCCCATGGTATTCCCGGGCTTCCCTTTCGGGGATGGCTAAAGGCCGGGACCTGAAGATCCGCGGGCTGCTTCTCTTGTGAGATCATGCCGTGATCCGGGAGTTTCTTTTCCCGTTGATATTCCGGTGCCATGGAAAGTAACCATTTGTTCTAAAAAAACGGTTCACAGTAAATCGGTATTTTTTAGGTTGAATCAAAAATACTTCGGTCCGGAGGAAAATACTTCTCCGGTTTTATCCAAAAATTGTGTTATTTTGCCATGAAAGGCCTCTTTTTTCTCTTTCAGAAGGTAATTATAGCGATGAAAGCAAAATTCGAACAAGTCATTTCCCCTGCAGAAAACTCGTTTTCTGCGTTCGACGAGTACAAGCCGGACTTTGAACTGATCTACCATTACCATCCCGAGCTGGAACTGACCTACATCAAGAAAAGCCGAGGAAACCGTTATGTGGGCGGGGTGGTGTCGCATTATGAAGCCGGAGATCTGGTGTTGGTGGGGCCCAATGTGCCGCATTGCTGGGTGAGCGAGACCGGAGGGACCGGCGCCCGCGCCACGGTGATCCAGTTCGATGAGCATGTTGCCGGGGAAAAGTTTTGGGAACTTCCGGAGATGGAGGCCGTCCGGAAGCTGTTATTCATGTCCAAAGCGGGGATCCTGGTGAAACCCCGCGCCCGGATCGTACAGAAGATGGAGCAATGCCTGCAGGCATCCGGGGTGGCGCGCTTCACCGCACTGATCGAACTGCTGGACCTGATCGCGGCCGCCGCTGACAACCGGCTGATCGACCCGCATTTTATGGAAATGAACCTTTCGGGGATGGAAAATGAACGGTTCCGCACCATTTTCAACTACATCATCGAAAATTACCAGCACGGCATTTCACTGCCTCTGGTGGCGGAAATTGCCCACCTCACCCCTTCGGCTTTTTGCCGTTATTTTAAAAGCGTCACCAAAAAAACGCTGGGACAGGTGGTCACCGAATTCCGCATCCGGCAGGCCTGCAACCTGCTCCGCAGCACCGACCAGATGGTGGCGGAGATCTGTTTTGAATGCGGTTTTGGGAACGTGTCGTTTTTCAACAAGACGTTTAAAAACGTCACGGGCTACACCCCGTTGCAATACCGCCATGCTTTCGAAAAGCCCTTCGCTCCTCAAACGAGCCTGTCGTAGCCTGCACCTGACGGTTTCCGATTTCGAAGTTATACCTCGCTCACGCTGACATACTGCCCGGGGTCGTAGTGGTTTTGCAGGATCGTATAGATCTTTCCGGCCACAACCGCAGGGTCCTGCACCTTGCCTTCTTCGTAGGCCTGCCGGAAATAACCCGCCATGGCAAACGCCTCGACCGGTTGGGAACGGACGCTTTGTTGCATCTCCGTCTCCACCATCCCGGGGCCGATGGAGACGACCTCGAAGCCGTGTTCGTTGTCTTTTTGCTCGGCGCCCACCACCTGGCCGAACATCAGCGATCCGGCTTTCGAACCGCAGTAAATACTCATATCCGCCAGCGGATGCAACGCGGCACCCGAAGACATCAACACGATTTTCTTCCTCGCTTTTTCGTCCTGAAATTTTTTGATGAACAACGAAGTCAGGATCATGGGCGCGATCAGCCCGATGGTGACATGCGCCTGGATGGCGTCCGGGTTCAGGGTCTGGATGGATCCCATGGGTTCGGTGGCGGAAGCGTTGTTGATCAGACAGAGAAAATCAAAATCCTGCCCTGCAAAGAGCGCTCCGGCCTGCTCCATGATCCGGTCAAAGCCGGCCGTGTCCGTCAGATCCATCGCGAGGTGATGATAATTTGATGAAATAAGTTTTTCGGACCGGTTCCGGGAAACGCCCAGCACCGTATGTCCTTCCTGTAATATTTTTTGTGCCACGGCTGCTCCGATCCCCTTCGAAGTGCCCGTGATTAAAAAGAATCCGTTTTTCATCTGTTACTTTTTTGAAAATAAAAGTACAAAGTTTCGGGATAGGGGAAACTGTAGCGTCACAAGTTAAAGCTCCCGATAAATCGGGATGGACTTGGCGACAGCGGAAGGACAGGAAGGATAATTTTAACCGTTCTTTCTGGCTTTTATGATTTCTGACGGGAACGTATTCTGACTGACCTCCAGTTGTTTTTCGATGGTGAATCCTGCTCTTATCAGGTATTCCCTGAACGAAACGGGTCGGCATCCCGTTAACAGGTCGGGAAAATGTCTGGCGACCCACAGCCAGAATTTATGGATCTTCTTGTTTCCGAAAGAAAAGGTTGAAATGACAAACACGCCCTGTGGTTTTAAGACCCGGTAAAATTCCCGGGCCAGCCGGTCGAAATATTCCTGCGGCAGCAGGTCCACCATAAAGTTATTGACCACCACATCAAACGCGTTATCCGCAAAATCAAGGTTTAAGGCATCGGCTTCTTTCAGCTCATAATGGCAGGGATTTGAGCGCAATCTTTTCCGGGCTTTGTCGAGCATGTCCGGCGACAGGTCGATGCCGGTATTTTGCCCGTTGGGATTTTTCCTGACGAGTTGTTCAAACACCACACCGGTACCGCAGGCGACTTCCAGCAGGCTTTTTCCATCCCGGATGTCCGCGAGTTCGATCACTTTCCGGGCTGCTTTTCTTTCGGTGATGCGGCCCCAGAAATCATAGATCCAGACCACTTCCCGGAAACTTTTCAGGGTTTTGGCAGGATCCAGTTTTCGCTCCAGTATTTCCATGTTGTTTTTGTTTAAAGAGACAGGCAAGCAAGAAGTTCATGGGCGTTCCCGGTGCACGGGTTGAATTTTAGCTCACCGCTGACTGTTTTCAGTGTTCCGAAAAAATAAAAGTACAAAGTTTCGGGATGGGTGAAACACGTCCGCATTCCCGGTGGCTACGGGCGCTTCTGTGGCGCGCCAGACGCGGGTTTTGGCAATTTATTCCCCGGGTATTTAACATTTTTTAAGACACGATTTTCAATATCTGACCCGGATCCGGGTTTATATAAGGCAGGTAACTATTTTGATCCAGCGCAGATCAAAAGAAAAAAAACGAGGCCTGCCATGCACCCTAAACAGGTTCTTTTTTGACATCAAATTAAAATTTTACGATCATGAAAAAATACAGCATAATTCTTATCAGTATCGGATTGCTGCTGGCAGGTTGCAGCAAGAATAACTCATCGGGCAGTCCGGCCCGTTTACAGGTCAAACTGACCGATGCCCCCGGCGATTACCAGGCCGTGAACGTGGATATCAAAGAAGTACAGATCAACCAAACCACCGATTCAACGAGCGGTTGGGTCAGCCTACAGAATGTAAATGCGGGCGTGTATAACCTGATGGACCTGACCGGCGGCGCCGATACATTGCTCGGCACCATCGACCTGCCTGCAGGTCAGATCAACCAGGTCCGCCTGATCCTCGGAAGCAACAATACCGTCACGCTGAACGATGGAAGCACTTTCAGCCTGAACACCCCCAGTGCCCAGCAATCGGGCTTGAAACTGAACATCGACCAGTCCCTTACCGCAGGGATCACCTATAACCTCCTGCTTGATTTTAATGCCGGCCGGTCCGTTGTCGCCCTGGGCCTGACGAACCACTTCAATCTCAAGCCCGTCATTAAAGCGTCGTTTGAAGCGGAATACGGTGCCATCAAAGGCGAGCTGACGCCTCAGGCCGTGTTTCCGGTGATGGCCGTTTCCTCGGAAAACGATACCACCAATACCTATTCCGATTCCACCGGCGTCTTTATGTTCAAGGGGATGGACCCCGGCAGCTATACCGTGACCATCACCCCGGGCGTTGATACGCTGAACGTGGTGACCAAAAACAATGTCTCCGTGACAGCCGGAAAGGTGACCGATCTGGGATCCATTTCCCTGAAGTGATGATAAGTTAAAACAGTAACAGGAAAGCGCAAACCGAAAGGCTTGCGCTTTTTTTATCGTTCCCGGCAGGTTCGGGACAACAGGAAACACCAAATGGAACGATAAAAACCAGGAAAGGAGCGAAAAAAACCAGGAAAGGAGCGAAAAAAACCAGGACCGGAACGAAAAAAACCAGGACCAGAACGATAAAAATCGGGACCGGAACGAAAAAAACCAAGACCGGAACGAAAAATACCGCGAAAGGAGCGAAAAAAAACAAGAAAGGAACGAAAATACCCAGGAAAGGAACGGAAAAAACGCAGACCGGACAGTAAAAAATACAAATCTGAAAGGAAAAAGCATAAATCTGAAAGACAAAAACGTGGATCTGAAAGGGAAAAATGCAAATCTGAAAGGAAAAAGCACAAATCTGAAAGGGATTTTGCAAAAAGTGAAAGGAAAAAATCCAAATCTGAAAGGAAAATTCACATTTGGAAGAGGGAATTTGCAAAAAATGAAAGCAAAATGACGGTTTGGGAGAACTGATTTGACAAAAAGGAAAGCTCTTCGCTCTCGCAAGCCTGCCACGGCAGGCAAGTGTTCCGGTCACTTGTGAGATTAAAAGTTCATAGAGTTTGGCCGGTCACAAGTCGGAGCTCCCGATAGATCGGGATGGGGTTGGCGGCAGCGGGTGGCCTTTATCAAATGGTCTTCCACCATGAATCAATTCATGGTTTGGTATCAATCGTCCCGATGGGACGAAGGAAAATGATCTGCGTATTCT
>JBJKPL010000235.1:0-3340 GCA_046706345.1 Candidatus Sulfidibacterium sp. | reverse complement strand
TTCAGCACCTGAGGAATCACATCGGCATAGTCCCTGACTTTTGAATAACGCAGGCCCAGTTTGTTATCGAGATATTTGATGTCGGGAAGATAAATGTCCACCAGCCCCCGGATCTGTTGCAATGTTTCCACGGAATCGTACCCGTTGGAGTTGTACACCACCGGAATGTTCAGGCCGTCTTTCCGCGCCAGCACGATGGCATCAGCCATCTGGAAAGCAACGTGTGATGGCGAGACAAAGTTGATGTTGTGCGCGCCCTGCTCCTGAAGCTGCAGCATTTCGTCCACCAGTTCGGTCGTCGTTAAGGTGCGGGCCGGGTTTTCACGATACTGCTGGCTGATCTGATGATTCTGGCAATAGACACAGTGCAGGTTGCATCCGGCAAAAAAGACGGCACCCGAACCGCGGGTACCCGAGATCGGCGGTTCCTCGCCGTGGTGCAATCCGATATGGGAAACCCGGATGGAGGCATCCATGCCGCAATCCGAAGTCTTTCCCTCGAGACGGTTGACGCCACAAAACCGGGGACAGGCGTTACAGACAGAAAGTTGGTTGGTGAACATATTATTTCGCTGCGTAGTTTTATTTCCTTACGGGATCCGTGGCAAAATTAATGCTTTTGTGCTCCCAATTTCCGTACTAAGGTGCAGAAACGGGCTCCTGTTTTCATGGTCCTGCTTCCGTATTTTTTGTCTCCAAAAGACCTGTGCTTCAAAGGAATTCTTAACTTTGAGGGGATGAAACCCATGACCTGCATACTGATCGTTGTGTTTTCCTTTCTTTTTATGGGAACCTCATTCACTTTTTTCGGCCTGCTGGCTGACATCCGCTGCGATATGGAGGAGGAAATCACTGAAGACAAGGGCCTGCAGTGCCTCACTTTTTCGGAAGCCGATTTTAGGAACCTGAAGTGGGAAGAGCGATACCAGGAATTTCGATGGGCAGGAAGGATGTATGATGTTGCTTCGATAGAAACACGGGGGGACCGGGTATTGGTTCATTGTATTTTTGATTCTAGGGAAACGGATCTGAGAAACACCCTGTCGGAATTGTTTCAGGATAAACCCGGGAAACACAGTCCGCTCAGACTGTGGGTTCAGCTGCTTGCGCAACCTCTGTATCCGAGCTCCGGATTTGTCATTCCCGACGTATATCGTGAGGTTACGGTGTTGAAGGATCCCTACGGCTTTAATCTTCATACATTCGAGTATCCCCTGGGCGATCCGCCACCGCGAGGCTAAGCCCCACCCCTTTCTTAATTTTTCCAAACGTCCTTTGTCTGTCGGCAGGGCGTTATTTCCCTTCATCAAAATCCATTGACATGAAAAAAACATTTATGTTCCTTGTGGCCCTTCTTATGGCAAATACGGGGCTGTTTGCCCAAAGTGTCCGGAAGGATTCCACGCTGATAAAAATCCTGGATGAAGTCGTCATCCGAGCCAACAAACTCCCGGTGAGTCTGAAGCACTACCCGGGTTCCATCAGTCTGGTCAGCCAGGCAAACCTTACAGAAATGCCCAGAGGCATTGCCATCAACGAAGCGTTGCGGCTGGTGCCCGGCGTCCGCATCGACAACCAGCACGACGGGGAACGGGTACACGTTTCCATCCGCGGCCAGGGCATCCTGACAGAAAACGGCATCCGCGGCATCGGCGTGGTGCTCGACGGCATCCCGCTGAACGACCCGTCGGGGTTCGTACCTGATCTGTATGATGTGGACTGGTCGACGGTGCAGGACATCGAAGTGCTGCGCGGGCCTTTTGCCAACATGTACGGTGCAAGCGGCGCGGCCGGTGTCGTTTACATCACCACACAGGACGGCGGGAACAAGCCCTTTGACGGTTATATAAGCCAGACGGTAGGCTCCAACGGCTTTGGGAAAACCACCCTGCAGGTGGGCGGAAAACAGACCAACATGGATTACAGGATCAGTTTTTCCACAACCTGTGGACTGGGAAATCGCTACCATCAGGCTTTCTGGGGCAATGTACTGTATGAAAAGATAAACTTCTACCCCAGTCAAAACATCACGATCACGCAGATCGTTTCGCACAGCGACTACTTCCAGCAGAATCCCGAAGGACTGAGTCTGCAACAGGTCGCCGAGAATCCGT
Source organism: Candidatus Sulfidibacterium sp. (assembly GCA_046706345.1). Classification (GTDB taxonomy): domain Bacteria; phylum Bacteroidota; class Bacteroidia; order Bacteroidales; family F082; genus Sulfidibacterium. The sequence continues at coordinate 1,226 of JBJKPL010000235.1, read as the reverse complement.
TGCAGGCCAACCCCGATGCCATTCCCTTCAACGAATACCAGAAAACCAACCGGACCACGCTGGGCCTGATTGGCCGGGTAAGGCTGAACAAAAGCATGGATTTCAGGGTTACCTCGTTCCTGAAACCCTGGAAATACAAAGAAACCAGCAACCGGGCCGCTGAATATGACAACTACACCACTCCGGGGGTGAATGCGCAGTACAATTTCCGTTTCGGCAACGACAAGCTAAGGCATTATTTCGCCGTCGGGGCCGACTTCAAATGGCAACAAATTGCCACCTACAAGTTGAAAAGTGCGCCCAACCCGGATCGTGTGGAAAGTCTTAGTCCGTTGAGTGTGGAAACAGACACATTGCTGGCCAATCAACGAGTGCAGCAACGGAGTGCGGGGTTTTTTGCCCTTTATCAGCTGACGGCGGGAAAATTTACCCTGACGGGAAGCTTGAATTACGCCAGGATCCGCAACCAGCTCACCAACCTGATGATGGCTTCCGATACGTCGTCCACGGCCAAGGACTTCGCACAAACCACCGGCAGGGTCGGCATCAGCTACAACATCACCCGCGACATTGCGGCCTTTGCCGACTGGAGTCAGGGGTTTATTCCGCCCTCCACGCAGGAGCTGGCAGCCAATCCGGTGGCGTATTACGGCTTCAATACCCACCTGGTTCCGAGCACTTCCCATTCTTTTGAGCTGGGATTGCGTGGTTTTGCCGGCAGGGATTTTTATTTCGAGCTCACCGGGTTTGTCATGAAAACGAAGAACGACTTCTTCCGTTTCAAGCAAAGCGGACGGGGAAACCAGGAAGTCTTTTACGGCAATGCCGGCAACAGCGACCGGAAAGGGATTGAAGCATCTTTCTGGTATCAGATCCGTAAAAACCTGAAGCTGCAGGCAGCCTATACTTATTCTGATTTTGAATATACCTCGGCGACCATCGATCCGATTTACACCGATCCGAATTACGTACTGACCACGCCTCCGGCTCCCGGCCAATGGCTTCCGAATTCGCCCAGACATCAGCTCTATGCCGAACTGGATTATGCGATCACAAAGCGGTTCAGGGTCAAGGTAGCCAACGAATTTCAGTCGAAATGGGCCATTTATTCCGATGCCCAGGCCTATGCCGGAAAAATGGATCCGGCCGTTTATCAAAACTGGCAAAAAGGATTTACCCTGTTCCACGCCGGCGTTTATTACCAATGCAAGTTCAAGGGATTGAAC
>JBJKPL010000234.1:0-7361 GCA_046706345.1 Candidatus Sulfidibacterium sp. | reverse complement strand
GTCTGTACCCGTGGCGAAGCGCACAAAGATGTCTCCTGTTCGGCCTGCCACAGCGGCTGGGCCCCCACCTGCATCGGCTGCCACAACAGTTATGATCCCAACGAACCGGGATACGACATGCTAACCAACAAGAAGCAAAAAGGCAGCTGGGTGGAATATACCGGCACTTATCAGGCACAACTGCCTTCGCTGGGCATGTGCATCACCAACGGGAAAAAAGAAGTCATCCCGGTGATCCCGGGTATGATCCTGAGCATCGACAAATCCAACTTCACCAAACAAAAACACGATTCCCTGCTTTTCCGAAGGCTCTATGCGCCCATTGCGCCGCACACCACTACCGCTCAGGGACGCAGCTGCAAATCGTGCCACAACAACCCGGATGCCCTGGGATATGGTTCCGGAACCCTGACCTATGTGCTCCAAGGGAAAAAAGGGATCTGGAAATTCGATCCGTACTACGCCAACAGCCAGTATGACAACCTGCCGGAAGATGCCTGGATTGGATTTTTGCAAAACCGTACCGGCATGGTCTCGACACGAACCAATGTAAAACCTTTTACGGTGAAAGAACAGCAGAAGATCCTTCTGGTCGGAGCCTGCCTTACCTGCCATAACGCCAACTCAAAGGTGATGAAAGAAAGTCTGGTTGACTTTCAGAACGTATTAAAAGCCCGATCGCGGAAATGCATTTTACCTGTGTGGGAATAACGACTTTTCCTGGAGGTTAAAAGTCGCTCCAAAAAAATGGCGCCCTCCCGAAAGGAGGGCGCCTATGATTTTCGTATTTGAACACCTTTTATTTTCCTTGCAAAAGCTTAAGCTGCGCGTACAGCGATTGGTTGATCTTTTTGGACAAGGCATCCTGTTTGTAGGTTTTGGTCAGCTGCACCAGCTGCTGCATGGCCGTCAGCGCCTCCCGGACATCGTCTGTATAATAATCCAGGAACTTTGGATCCAATCCATTATAATAATCCAGATCCTGCAGATAGCGGGTGTAAATGTCATTTACCACCTCATTGGCTTCCTGAACAGCACCACAGCGGTAATAAACCAGGGCCTTTTGGATGGTATAAATATCATAGGGGAATTTACTTTCCGGGAAAAAGTAGGTTTCCTTTTTGAGCACATTCACCGCCGAATCATTTTTATGTTCATTGGCCAGGGCGCTGGCCAGCCAGTAATAAGACTGGATAGGCATGGAAGAAGTCATGAAACTCTGCCTGTCCACATGGACATCGGGTTTTTCCAGCCTGCCCCATCGGGTTTTCGGGTTCATCAGTACCCGATAGGTATGGTTCACGTCAATGCCTCCCATTCCTTTTATGTAATCCTTTGCCAGGGTGGGTTTGAATTGATAAACGATACCGGTCATATGGCAGTATTTGGTCACATCCAGCACCTTGCTCACGGCGGAAGGATCGTCAAAACAAATGGGCCTTTTCCATTGATTGGAAGCGATCAGATCCAGCAGCATGACGTCGCTGCGGAAAATATACCGGCTCCTGATCTTCCAATGGATCTCCTTGACAATGTTCCCGGCATTTTTCTTCGAAACAGTGCCTGAGTTCACCACGGCTGCCGAGTCGATCTTCATATACAGATCCCGGCTGGGCATAAAGTCCGTTTTTTGGCCATCGGTCAGGTCAAGCTTGGTACGCGGGTTATTGCTGGCGATAAAGGCAATGGCATCTTTTAAAGATACTTCGCCCTTGACCATCGGGTAGACGGGGATCCCGTCCATGGTTCCCTCATCATATTTGGAAGCCGGGATGGACAACGGCAGCGGCGCCGAGTTGTATTCCTGCTTGAACAACTGATCGGTATACCAGGAACCGGAAGCCAGCATGTAGTTCACCACCCGAACGTCGGTCCGGATGCCTTCCACTTCCTGAGCATACCATAATGGAAACGTATCATTGTCGCCATTGGTAAACAAAATGGCGTTGGGTGGGCAGGATTCAAGGTACATGATGGCAAAATCGCGGCAGGCATAACGCCCGGCACGGTCGTGGGACGGCCACTCTTCTTTGGCCATGTTGGCAGGCACCAGGAACAAACATGCCACGGTGACCCCGGCGGCCATCACATGTTTTTTCTTTACATATTTATTGAGCTTTTCGTAGATCGCCAGAACACCCAGACCGATCCAGACGGCAAAAGCATAAAACGAACCCACATAAGAATAATCCCGCTCACGGGGTTGGATTGGGGTCTGGTTCAGATAGATGACGATGGCCAACCCGGTCATAAAGAAAAGCACAAAAATCACCCAGGCATCTTTTTTGTTTTTCTTGAGTTGGAAAAAGAAACCAAAAAGTCCCAGGATCAACGGCAGAAAATAGAGTCGCGTTCTCGCGGGATTATGCATGCTGGGTGGCAGATTGGACTGATTTCCCAGCCGCCAGCTATCAATAAAATTGATCCCGCTGATCCAGTTTCCGTGATCAATTTCCCCCTGTCCTTCGATATTATTCTGGCGCCCCACAAAATTCCACATGAAATACCGCCAGTACATATGATCCACCTGATAAGTAACAAAATACTTCAGGTTATCGAAGAAACTCGGCTTCAGGATGGCTTTGGCCTTGCCCCCTGTTTCGGAGGCGTCGACCGTAATATAATTCCCATCCGTGCCTCCATAGCGTTCATACATCGCTTTGTAACTGGGCTTATCATTGCTCCACATTCTCGGAAAGACGGTTTCAAAACGGGGATCGTAGTGGCTTACGGGATTCCGGTCCACCACATCGTATCTTTTGGTTTTATCATTCCACTTATACACGGGTGAGCCTTGCGACTGGCTAACCAGCGGTGCCGTGTAATAAGGGCCATACATCAGGGGCCAGGTGCCGTATTGCTGCCGGTCGAGGTAGGACATCAGGGCGGCGGCATTTTTGGGCGCATCTTCATTGATGGGCGTATCAGCATTCGAGCGGATCACCAGCATCAGGAAGGAGGAATACCCGATCAGAAGAAAGGCGAGCCCCAACAGAACGGTGTTCAGCACCACCTTGCCTTTTTTTCTTGTGTAACGGATCCCAAAGACAATGGCACCGATCAGGACAACGAAAAAGAAAATAACCCCCGAATCATAGGGCAATCTCAGGGTGTTCACGAAAAAGAGCTCCATGATCCCGGCCAGGTTCACCGTCTGCTTGATCACCCCAACCATCACAATTCCCAGAATACCGATGCCGATGATTCCGGCCCAGATAAAACCTTTCCACGAAAATTTATATTTCTTGAAATAATAAACATAGACAATGGCAGGGATCGTAAGCAGGTTCAGCAAATGTACTCCTATAGCCAGACCCGTAAGATAAGCAATAAGGAGGATCCACCGGAAACCTGACCGGTGATCTGCCACCTCTTCCCATCGCAAAATAGCCCAGAAACATAAAGCTGTAATGAAAACAGAGGACGCAAAGACTGTGGCTTCCACGGCAGTAAACCAGAATGAATCTGAAAATGCAAAAGCCAGCGCGCCCACCAACCCGGCACCAATAATGGCCCACAGTTGTTCTTTGGAAAACTCGTCATCCGCTTTTTTATGATAGATTTTTCTTGCCAGAATGGTGATGGTCCAGAACAGAATCATAACAGCAAAAGCGCTTGCCAATGCTGAAATGGAGTTAATCATCACAGCAACATGGGCTTTATTCCCAAAGGAATACAAGGAAAAAAATCTACCAAGTAGCTGAAAAATAGGGGCTCCTGGCGGATGCCCCACTTGTAATTTATAGGAAACAGAAAGAGTTTCCCCCGGGTCCCACCAGCTGGCGGTTGGCTGTATCGTAAGAAAATACGTCAAAGCCGAAATCACAAAAACTACCCATCCAACGTAGTTGTTAATTTTCTTAAAGTTTCTCATATACTTCGTTTTAAGTAACGCTTCCGTCTTGCTCCCGGCCATGTCGTGTCGGGATCCTATCTCATTTTCGCAATTTCCTCGTGATATTCCAATAGACTTCCATCATGACCGAAAAGAACCTGTTTTTCTCACAAACGACAGCAGCAGAGCCAGTTTTTGGTTATCACGGTCGCATCGTTTGGGTGTCCTGGAAGATTTTCAAAATTAGAGCAAAATAAAAAGAGTCATCTGGCCGGCATGATTTTTTATACTTTTTTAACAAGTCTGGCGGACAACACGTTGCAGGATCAAAGCATTCTGAAAACCGGCAAAACAAAAAGGGCAGGCTTCGTAAAGAAACCTGCCCTTCGGTTATCCCAGATTAAGGATTTATTTTCCCTGCAGGACCTTAAGTTGTGCGTACAACGACTTATTGATCTTTTCAGACAGGGAATCCTGTTTGTAAGACTTGGTCAGCTGAACCAACTGCTGCATGGCGCTCAGTGCTTCCCGGATATTATCGTTGTAATAATCAAAGAATCTGGGCTGCAGGCCGTTGTAGTAGTTCAGATCCTGCATATAGCGGTCATAAATACCGTTCACCATGTCGTTGGCCTTGGCCACGGCTCCGCACTGGTAATACATCCACGCCTGTTGAATGGTAAAATAGTCGAAGGGGAATTTACTTTCGGGGAAGAAATAAAGTTCCCTGTCGAGTACTTTCACGGCCGAATCATAACGGTGTTCATTCACCAGAGCCTGCGCCAGACGGACATAGGACTGGATGCCCATGATGGAATTCCGGTCGCTTTCGCGGTCCACATTCACATCCGGCTTATTCAGCCTGCCCCAACGAGCATCCGGGTTCATCAGGACTTTATAGGAAAAGTCGGCATCCACACCTCCCATACCTTTTATATAATCCTTGGCCTGGGTGGGTTTAAACTGATACACTACGCCGGTCATGTGGCAGTACTTGGTAACATCCAACACCTTGCTGATGGCGGACGGGTTGTCGAAACAGATGGGCCTTTTCCAGTGGTTGGAAGCGATCAGGTCAAGCAACATCACGTCACTGCGGAACAGATAATTCCCCCGGATTTTCCAGTGGATCTCCTTGACGATATTTTTTGCATTGGCCCTGGAAACCGTTCCCGAATTCACGGCGGAAGCCGAATCGATCTTGATATAAAGATCGCGTGTCGGCATAAAATCGGTCTTTTGACCATCGTTCAGGTCCAGTTTGGTTCGCGGGTCGTCGCTGGAGATGAAGTCAACGGCATCTTTCAGCGAAACCTCGCCTTTTACCATCGGGTAAACCGGGACCCCATCCATGGTACCCTGGTCGTATTTCGCCATGGGAATGGATAACGGCAGGGGTGCCGAATTGTATTCCTGCTTGAACATCTGGTCGGTGTACCAGGATCCGGAGGCCAGCATGTAGTTCACCACACGAACGTCGGTCCGGATGCCTTCCACCTCCTGTGCATACCACAGGGGGAAGGTGTCGTTGTCGCCGTTGGTGAACAGGATCGCATTGGGCGGACAGGATTCGAGATACATCACGGCAAAATCGCGGCAGGCATATCTTCCCGAACGGTCGTGGGAATGCCAGCCTTCCTTGGCCATGTTGGCCGGGACCAGGAGCAGGCTGACCGCCGTAATGCTCAGGGCAGCCACCTGTTTCTTTTTAAAATATTTCTCCAGTTTTTCATAGAGCCACAACACCCCGAAGCCGATCCACACCGCAAAAGCATAGAAAGATCCCGCATAGGAATAATCCCGTTCACGCGGTTGCAGCGGTGTCTGGTTCAGGTAAATGACAATGGCGAGCCCGGTCATAAAGAAGAGCATAAAAACCACCCAGGTATCATTTTTACTCTTTCGAAGATGGAAGAAGAATCCCAGCAAGCCCAGGATCAGGGGTAGGAAATAGAACCTTGCCCGGGCCGGATTCTGCATGCTGTGGGGCAAATCGGCCTGATTCCCCAGTCGCCAGCGGTCGATGAAGTTGATCCCGCTGATCCAGTTTCCATGGTCAATTTCACCCTGGCCTTCAATATTATTCTGTCGTCCCACAAAATTCCACATAAAGTAGCGCCAGTACATATGATCCACCTGATAGGTCAGGAAAAACTTAATGTTGTCAAAGAAACTGGGCTTCAGGAGTGTCTTTGCCTTCCCGTTGGCATCTGCCCCCGAGACGACGATCGGCGTCCCGTCGGTACCGCCATAGCTTTCATAAATCTGCTTGTAAGCAGGTTTGTCGCCACTCCACATTCTGGGGAATAAGGTCTCGAACCGGGGGTCGTATTTGGTGGTTACCGTATGATCGATCACATCATACCTTTTGTTTTTGTTATCCCGCTTATAGACCGGGGAGCCCACTTCGTTGGCCACTGCAGGGGCGGTGTAATACTGTCCATAGACCAGCGGCCAGGTTCCATACTGCTCACGGTTCAGGTAAGACAGCAGGGTTACGGCATCTTTCGGGGCATCTTCATTGATGGGCGTATCGGCATTGGAGCGGATCACCAGCATCAGGAAGGAAGAATAACCGATCAGGATAAAGGTTACCGCCAGGATCACGGTATTGAGTACCACCTTGCCTTTTTTTCTCGTATAGCGAAGCCCAAACACGATCAGTCCGATCAGGACGACGAAATAAAAGATCGTTCCCGAATTAAAGGGAAGCCGCAAGGAATTCACGAAGAAAAGTTCCGTTTTGCCGGCCAGGTTCACCACCTGCGGAATGATGATGTACATCATGGCTGCCAGGATACCGATGCCGACCAGGCCGGCCCAGATGAATCCTTTCCACGAGAATTTGTACTTCTTAAAGTAGTATACATAGGCAATGGCGGGAATGGTCAGCAGATTCAGCAGGTGAACCCCGATGGCCAGGCCCGACATATAGGCGATGAAGAGGATCCATCGGAAGCCGCTGCGGTGATCCGCCACTTCTTCCCATCGCAGAATGGCCCAAAAGGTGATGGCGGTAAAGAAGGATGAAGTGGCATACACTTCGCCTTCGACAGCCGAAAACCAGAAAGAGTCGGTAAAGGTATAGGCCAGGGCTCCGACAACGCCGGCGCCGATAATGGCCCACAGCTGTCCCTGGCTCAGTTCATCGCCTTCATTTTTCACAAAGATCTTCTTGGCCAGCAGGGTAATCGTCCAGAATAAAAACAGGATCGTCAGAGCGCTGGTCAGCGCGGAAACGGAGTTCACCATCACGGCCACATGGGCTTTATTGCCAAAGGCGAACAACGAGAAAACCCGGCCGATCATCTGGAATAACGGGGCTCCCGGCGGATGCCCTACCTGTAATTTATAGGCCGTTGAAATATACTCTCCCGGATCCCACCAACTGGCGGTGGGTTGAATCGTGGCAAAGTATACCAAGGCGGCAATCACGAACACAACCCACCCGACGTAATTGTTAATTTTTTTAAAGTTACTCATATACTTGAATTTAAGTAAGGCATAATCTGGCTGCTAATTTAGC
>JBJKPL010000233.1:0-7400 GCA_046706345.1 Candidatus Sulfidibacterium sp. | reverse complement strand
GTTTAAAGGCCCCCAGAATCTTGGTGGCTGCCGGGGTATTGATGTATTCGCTGTCGGCCAGGTCGGGCGCATACTGGGGGGGTCTGCCGATACGCCGGGAATAGAAAAGATTTTCCTGGCTGTGGTCTTCGCCGGCAATCAACGGGAAGTTAAATATGTTGCTTCCTTCCACGAAAAACGGTCGTAACTCGGGAAAATAGGTTTCGAAAGCCGACAGGTTGACCTGCGACGGGTCGGCATCCACTTCACCGAAATCGGGATTCAGGGTGAAGTTCAGGGTCAGGTTGTTGGTCACGGCTATGGTGCCGTCCAGCCCGGCAGCCAGGGATTTACTCTGCCCCGTAAATGGATCTCCCGCCACCTTTGGAGAAACCTCCAGTTTGCTCATGACATAAGGCGTCAGGAAGACCTCCCGTTTGGGCTTTAAATTTTTCAGACCGGAAAGCAAACCGAAATGGCTTGCAAAACCCGATGCTTCCTTGGAAAGAGGCTGCCAGAAATCTTTTTCCTGATCTCTGAAAATATACCGCGCTACCTGAAGTCCCCAGGTCATGTCCGGTTTTTTTGTAAATCGCAGCTGAGAGAGGGGGATTTTCATTTCTGCCGTCCACCCTTTGCCGTCCACGGAAGTTTTTACGTACCATACCGGGTTCCGGGTTTTGTCGATGTTGCCGTTGTCATCGGTAAACTTTCCATCCATTTTTACCCCGGCAGCACTGACGAAGAAACCGAAAGCCGTTCGTTTATCAAAATAGCTGTCAATCATCACGCCGGTCCAGTCGCCGTCAATCTGATCTTTCCGGGTAAGCCGGCGGACAATCTTCCCGGGAAGGGAGTCGAAACAGCGGATGGCCACATAAAGGCTGTTGTTGCTGTAAAGAATTTTGAATTGTGTTTTCTGGGAAGGACGGCTTCCGTCGATGGGATCGAACTGGGTAAAATTGCCGCTCCAAGGAACCTCAGCCCAGGCCGCGTCGTTCAGTTTGCCGTCAATCACAGGGGGTTTCCCCATCACGCGTCCCGTTACATAGGTTTTGATTTCTATCTGGGGCTGTGCAAATAGGGCCAACGGGATTGCCATGATCCAGGCCAACCATATTCCAAAAAACGTAACTCGTGATCTCATGAATTTTTTAACCGCTGCATCCTTTTTCCTGGCAAGTCAAAAGAATTCTCTTTCAAAAAAATTTTTTGCTGGCAAATGTAGGATTTTCATCGGTAAAATGAACGAGGATTGCTGAAAAATCCGGGGATTGACTGCAGGCAACCTTCGTTAGAAAACCTTCCGGGACTTTCCCGGAAGGCGTTGAAGGCAAAAGATACAATCAGGACTTTCGGTCGCCGCCCTGGCGTTCGATCATCCATCCGGGATATTCCGGGGTCAGCTTGCTGACTTCCTGCAGCGCTTTGAGCTCGTCGCCGGTCAGGCTGATCTCCACGGATTTCAGGTTGTCGGCCAGTTGTTCGGGTTTGTTCGCCCCGATGATAACAGAGGTGACCACCGGCTGATGCAAGAGCCAGGCCAGGGCGATCTGTGCCACCGTGGCCTGTTTCTCTGTGGCAATGGCCTGCATGACGTCGATGATGTCAAAGGCTTTTTCTTTGTTGATGGGGGGGAAATCGAAGTTCACGCGCCGTCCTTCTGCCGGGTTGCTGTCACGATGGTATTTTCCGCTCAGAAAACCGCCAGCCAGCGGGCTCCAGACCATCAGGCCGAGACCCTGATCCAGCAACATGGGAACGACATCCCGTTCCAAATCCCGGCCGGCCAGGGTGTAATAAGCTTGCAGCGAGACAAACCTGCTCAGATGATGTTGTGCTGAAATACCCAACGCTTTCATGATCTGCCAGGCGGCCAGGTTACTGCATCCGATATAGCGCACCCTGCCGCTTTTTACCAGGATGTCCAGTGCTTCCAGGGTCTCTTCCATAGGTGTCAGCGGATCAAAACCATGGATCTGGTAAAGGTCGATGTAATCCATGTTCAGGCGCTCCAGGCTGGCATCGGCCTGCTGCAGGATATGCTTCCGGCTGAGGCCTGAATCGTTGGGCCCCTTGCCCATCACGCCACGTACTTTGGTGGCGATAACCAATTCATCGCGCTTTAGCCCCAAATCCCGGACAGCCCTGCCTGTCATCTGCTCGCTTAAGCCCTCACTGTATACATTGGCGGTATCAATGAAATTTATTCCGGCATCGACAGATTGTTTAACCAGCGCATTGACCTGATCCTGCGGGAGCGTTCCGATGGCCGTCCACATGCCCCGACCACCAAAAGTCATGGCGCCCATACAAAGTTCCGAAACTTTCAAACCGGTTTTTCCTAAAAGTTTGTATTTCATTTTATTAAGATTTTAAATTTTAAAATATTGTGGCATTTTTCAGACACAATCAAAGGTAGAAAATATATTTGGCTAATTTTGAAATAAACTGTTAACAAATGTTTTCATGAGATCAGAATCTCCAATAAAAATAAATTCCTACGTTCAATTGTTTGACCTCCTTCCTGAAAATGAGCGCACGATCGTGGATATCTTAAGACAGATCATCCTGAATAACCTACCCGCTGGGTTCAAAGAAAAAATAGCGTATAATGTTCCTTTTTTTTACGGCCGAAAAGGAATCTGTATTATCTGGCCGGCTTCCATACCCCGGGGTGGCATCAGCGAAGGGGTGCTTCTTGGATTCTGGCAGGGCCATAAACTGGCTGATGAAGAGCATTTCTAAACGCAAGGAACAAACAGGAAAGTTTTTTATAAAATTTTCCGAAACCCGGATCAAATTGATGAAAACGCGATCGTAAAGCTTCTGAACGAGGCGGTAAAACTAGACCGGGCCTAAAAATTAAAAATAGATCGAAAGAAAAAAGACAACCAAACCGGCCATCAGCGAAGAGAACCAATAGATCGTGGAAAGCACAAAAAATTTAAACGTCGTTCCCATCACAGAACGCTTATAAAAGCGCTTCATTCCCAGCCAAATGTAAATCGGTATGAGCCATAATAAATAGTTTTCGGGAGCGGATAATTTGTTGGGAAAGATCAGTTTAATCGCAAGAATGAGGGATAAAATCAGAAAAGTGGTGGACACAGAAGCGAGAGAATAAACCAAATGGTCGAAGTAAAATTTTCGGGTTTTGTGGAAAAACATCCACAGCCAAAAGGCAAAGAAAGGAACCAGTACAAATAGCGACCATGAAAAATACTGCAATGCCCGGGTGACAAACATTTGCGGGAAATCCATCAATCGAATCGTATTCCCGAGGAGCCGCTTTTCGAAAGGTCCGGTATTTGGTTTGTTATAAGCTTTTAACAGATAGTACTGCGCCCGCTTAATGTTTTTTGTGGCAAATACCTTGTCGCGTTCGGTTTTATTGAGTTGCTTTTCATTGTTGGCGGCAAAAACCTGTTTGCCGGCTTCTTCTTCGGCAAATTTCTTTTGAATGATCCCGGTGAGTGAATCGGCGGTTTTGGCATCGGTGGCGAACAGGAGCGCAGATCGTACTTGATTAATTTCATTTTTTTCAAGGTTTTTGCTTGTGCCGGGGTTTTCCAGTTTTTTTGCCATTTGGGCGGTTTCCATGGGGTGATTCAACCGTTCTTTTGCCGTTGATAAACTTTTCTGAATCAGGTTCTGAGCCGAATTGACCGCAACCGAATCTTTGGCTGTAACGGGCGTGGTGATCGCCGTTGGGCTTGAATCCGAGTTGGCTGAAATGAATTCGCCCGTTTTGATGTGAAGCAACAGGAAAAAAACAAAACTCACAAAGACATAAAACTTAAAAGGCTGCATGTAGGTGGCTCTTTTGCCTTTTACAAATTCCGAAGAATAGTGGCCCGGAGAAGTGAAAAGGGCGACCAATGTTTTTAAGAACCGCGTGTCAAAAGCGAACATGGTTCCCATGAAATCATAAATCAGAACGCTGAACGGACGATCGAATTCTTTCGTAGACTGTCCGCAGCTCGGACAATAATTCCCCTTGAAGCTGGTTCCGCAGTTTTTGCATTGATGTTCGGGGTTGGGCTCTTCGTTGATCCTGGTTTTTTTAGTCTTTCTCCTATGAAAAATATTTTTCACATCCATATACTGCAATTATTAAAGGGTTTATGACCGGAGTTTTTTAAAATCAGGGCTAAAAATAATCACAAATGAATTATCCAAACAATTCAGTAAGCATTTCTTCGATTTTTCCGACGCCCACCACTTTGATCCGGAAGCGGTCGGAGGGCAGGCCTTTGAGATTATATTTTGAAATGATGATTTTTTCAAACCCCAGTTTTTCGGCTTCCAGGATACGGCTTTCCACGTGGGCTACCGACCGGATTTCTCCCGAAAGACCTACTTCTGCAGCAAAGCAGAGGTTGTTGGACAATGCAATATCTTCGAGCGATGACAGAATGGCCGCTACCACGGCCAGATCGATGGCCGGATCATCCACCCGGATGCCTCCTGCGATGTTGAGAAAGACATCCTTGCTGCCCAGTTTGAAGCCGCTTCTTTTTTCCAGAATGGCCAGCAGCATGTTCATTCTGCGCAGGTCAAAACCGGTGGCTGAGCGTTGCGGGGTCCCGTAAGCTGCGCCGGTGACCAGGGCCTGGGTTTCTACAAGCATGGGCCGCTGGCCTTCTACCATGGCGGCGATGGCGACGCCACTGGCGGCTTCATCGCGTTGCGACAATAGGATCTCGCTGGGGTTGCTGACTTCGCGCAGCCCTCCCGAACGCATTTCGAAGATGCCCAGTTCCGAAGTCGATCCGAAGCGGTTTTTCATCGACCGCAGGATCCGGAATCCGTAATGCTGGTCGCCTTCAAACTGTAGCACCGTGTCCACCATATGTTCCAGCACCTTCGGTCCGGCCAGATTGCCGTCTTTGGTAATGTGGCCGATGAGCAACACCGGAATCTGGGTGGTCTTCGCCAGCCGCATGAGCTCGCCGGCGGTTTCCCTGATCTGGGAGATACTGCCCGGCGAAGAATCCAGTGTGTCGGTGTACAGCGTCTGGATGGAGTCAATGATCAGCACCTGGGGATTCACCGTTTCGATCTGGTGAAAGATGTCGGTGGTGAAGGTTTCGTTGAGAATAAAACAGTTTTCATTCTGAATCCCCAGCCGATCGGCACGCATCTTGATCTGCTGCTGACTTTCCTCGCCGGAAACATAAAGGATCCGCAGGCCTTTCATGTTAAGGGCGGTCTGAAGCAACAGTGTCGATTTGCCAATACCGGGTTCCCCGCCGATCAACACGACGGAACCACTGACCAGGCCACCGCCCAGCACCCGGTTCAACTCCTGGTTTTTTGTATCCAGGCGGTCTTCTTTTTCCGAGGTGATCTGATGCACCGGCGTGGATTGTGCTTTTTTGTCCCCTTTTTTGATGCCGTGCTTCTTGTCGTCGTTCCTGCTGACGACCTCTTCTACGAAAGTATTCCATTCGCCGCACCCGGGGCACTTTCCCAACCATTTGGAAGATTGGTAGCCGCAGTTCTGACAGAAATAGGTGGTTGTTGTCTTTGCCATAGATTGACAAATTTAGGATAAAATCGAAAGAAAAACGGGGCGCTTGGTGGAAATGATCGCACTCAGGATTTTTCTCCCTATTTTCCTTCGGTCCTTCGCAAATTTTCGGCACATCCCAACCATTGATCGCCCTGAAAAACCCAAAAAATTGACAGAAAACGGTTGTTATGGGATTAGATATTGTCAAAACGATAAAATCCTTCTAAATTGACATATATTTGATGTCTAAAAGTGTGAGTTATTCAGTAAAAAGATTAAATTTGTCGGTTATTGTATTTTTTACACTTGACGTAAAAATTGGTTTGAATGAAGCATACGAGATACCTGTTCTGTCTGTTGTTTTTCTTATCCCTGACGGGGATGGCCTTTGCCCAGTTCAACAGCACAGAACTTCCCGGAAAGTACCAGCATTATACCCTGCTTCCGAATGGTTGGAAACTGAGCCCTCAGGGTATTCAGGTTCCTGTGGGTGAACTGCCGCTGAACATGGTGGTGACCCGGAACGGGAATTATGCGATCACTTCTAACAGCGGCATGGGGGTGAACTCACTTTCGGTGGTTGATTTAAAAACCGGAAAGGAAGTGCAGCGTGTGGTTGTCGATAACACATGGGTTGGCCTGGCTTTCGGAAAAAATGAAAAAACGCTGTACGTTTCCGGCGGCAATGACAATAAGATCTTTGTTTACGGTTTCGAAAACGGACGACTGACCCAGCAAGAAAGTATCAAAATTGGACCCCGGTTCCCGAAAGGCGTTATCTCCATCACCGGCCTGGCGTATTACAGGAAGAAAAATGAATTGCTCGCCGTTTCTCAGCGGAACAACAGTCTGTATGTGGTGGACCTGAAAAGAAAAGAAGTCGTCAAAAAGGTGGCGATGCCCGGAAAGTGTTATCAGGTCTTGATCAATCCGGCCCAAAACCGGGCTTATGTCTCCCTGTGGGGGAAGGCTTCGGTGGCTGCCATCAATCTAAAAGACTTTAGCATCAGCCATCAGTATCCGACGGGTGCCCACCCCAATGAAATGGCCATCACCCGCGACGGTAACCGCCTATTTGTGACCAACGCCAACAACAACAGCGTAACGGTTCTGGATTTGAAGGATAAAAAAGTCAGTGAAACCATCATCACCTCGCTGGTGCCGGATGCGCCTTTCGGCAGCACGCCGGATGCCCTTACCCTGATGGACAAAGACACCAAACTCCTGGTGGCCAATGCCGACAACAATTACCTGGCGGTCTTCGATGTCAGTAAAAAGGAACATGCCAGGAACCTGGGATTTATCCCGGTAGGATGGTATCCCACCGCGGTAAAATATGTCCCCGGCCGTCGGGAGATCCTGGTGGCCAATGGTAAGGGTATTTCCTCACGTGCCAACCCCGACGGGCCGGATCCCATGAAGAGAAGACCCAAAAACTGGCGGGATAATTATTCCGGGACCATGTTTGCCGGAACCCTTTCCATCATTCCCGACCCGGATCCGCAGCAGCTGGCCCTCATGAGCAAGAGGGTGTATGATAACACACCCTATATCCATCCGGAGACCCATTCTGGGAATGCCCAACAGGTGATCCCGTTGGATTTTCATAAAGGCCCAAGCCAAAAGATCAAGCATGTGTTCTATATCATCCGCGAGAACCGTACTTACGATCAGGTTCTGGGAGACGTAAAAGAAGGCAACGGCGATCCTGCACTTTGCCTTTTTGGACAGCAGGTTACGCCCAATGCCCATCAGATATCGAAAGATTTTACCCTGTACGATAATTTTTATGTGGATGCCGAGGTCAGCGCCGACGGGCACAACTGGTCCACGGCAGCCTATGCGACTGATTATGTCGAAAAGTTGTGGCCGGTAAATTATGGCAGCCGCGGCGCTCCGTATG
>JBJKPL010000232.1:0-13683 GCA_046706345.1 Candidatus Sulfidibacterium sp. | reverse complement strand
CAAATCCGTTACGATCCATTAAAAAGTACATGCTTCCGCTGTGGTTATAACTGGCGTTCTCGGTTCCGGCGTAGTTGATCAAGATGGATCGGCCGCCCGTGACCGGAACTTTGTATAATTTCATGAACAGCGAAGGGATCGGGAACCGGACGGAAGTATATATGTCGTTCCGGGCGGTGCCGAAAATGATGTCCTTGTCATTCACCGTGAAATCCGACGGAATGTCTGCCGCAGAATTGAAGGTAAGCCGGGTGGCAGTGCCTCCGTTGGAAGACATCACATATACGTCAAAATTTCCATGACGGTCGGAGGCAAAAGCAATGTATTTGCCGTTATGACTCCATACCGGATAGCTCTCATAATCCGAAGTCATGGTCAGAGGAATGGCGGTTCCCCCGGTAGCCGGCACTTTAAAAATGTCGCCCTTGTATTCAAAAGCAATCCATTGCCCATCGGGTGAAATGGCCGGATGCCTGAGCCATTTGGGTTGCAATTCGGTTTGGCCGAACATCAACAAAGGCCCAAAAAGAAGAAAAAAAAGTAATAAACGCTTCATAAATCTATAGGTTAAATTAATAAACGATAATTAAACAGCTGTTTGTCCGTTCCGGCTGTTTTTCCGGAAGAATCATCATAAATGAACGGTTTAATCACCCAAATATAAAAAATATTCGAAGCATTAGCGTTTGTTGATCTGATTGTTGTCTTTGATATTCTTCTTGGATAACCTTGCCGGAAAATTTTTTTCAGGTCCCAATTTAGGTTTTGGTCCAGGCGCTTTCCGGTGTTTTATTGAAACGGGTCGGAAATTGAAAAATTTAAAAATACTTAAATTCAGCTGTTTAAAGCAGATGTTTTGAAATATTTCGACCCCTTGCTGGTTACGGATGAAATGAAAAACCTAAAGCTTAATGGGGAACTTTTCTTTCGGATTGGACTTTTTTTTGATTTTGAGGTTTTCGACTAACCGGCTGATTTTCTCGACAAATAGCCGATCCGATTTTTAGAAGTCAGGAAGATCCCGGAATAACTAAATCCTGTACTGTTTTAAATCGGATGAATATTGAAAAATATTAGTTTTAAGACGATTCCTTAAAAAAGGGCTGAAATATCATTAGGGGTTCAAGAATAATAGAAATGTTCATTCAAGGATCAGAATGACGATTCCTGAACGCTGAAAATCATCGCTTCTCTGTTTATGAACACTGTAATTTCTTCACATATTGACATGATTAGATATTTATAATATATTTGAGCCTTTGCAATACGCATCATTGCAGTTATTGGCTTTCGGGATGAAAAATATAATTGAAAAAAGAACTTCATCTTTCCCTGGCTCTTTGATGAACCTACTTCCGGCGGTTCATCTATTTACCTTGTCTTTTTTGTTTAAGCTTTATGATAGTGCATACCCAAAAGGATGATTTATGAAAAAATTGGCACTCCCCGTTTTGTTAATAGTAATAGGCGTAGTCTCGCTTCTTTACTATTTTGTGCAGCCAGGTGGAGGTAATGATAACCTGGATGTCAAAATAAAAAACACGCCTGTAATTATGCCCGCCGCGTACAAGGTTTACGCCAACAAAAATGCCCTGAACGGCAAGTATTACCTGTTTAAAATGTTGTTGACCAACACCGGGAAAAAGACCATGCATGATGTAACGATTGAGTACAAGATCCCAGGTTATATCGATTGGACGCAACTTAATAAAGTGGCTGATTTATTTCCCGGTCAGTCCACAACCGTTACCTGTTATCCCAAATTCAAGGATGACATTGGGGATAAAATGACAAAATCCGAGGAGAAGACGGACATCCGGATTACTTATAATGGCAACAAAAATGACGAGGTGGATGAATCCTTCGGATTTACCATGGAGGGGCGAAACGACATGGTTTATACTTCAATTCCTTCCTCTGACATAAGCTCTTACGGCGATCTTTTCGATAATGCTGATCTGCTTCCCTGTTTTGTGATGCCCAACGATCCCATTGTAAAATATTTTACCCAACAAATACAACAGAAAGTATTGAAGGGGGAGGAAGCTTCGGTAGAAAATAACCCAAAAGAGTGTGTCCGGTTTATGATGGGGATTTACGATGCCACCCTAATGGCAAACATGGTATACAGTGGGACTTCAGGTGTCCCTGAAAGCTTTGGAGATGTGAACTCGTTTGTTCAGAGCATCCGGCTTCCCAGGGAAGTGATCACTGGAAAAACAGGTTTATGCATTGAACTTGCCTTAATGTATGCCAGTATCATGGAAGATGCCGGTTTGCATGCTATTGTATTTCTTGCTCCCGGACATGCATTCCCGGGCTTCGAACTTGATGGAAGATATTATGCCATTGAATCGACCGCAATCGGGGGAAAAGGCCTCGGTGGGAGTAATACTGCCAAACAGGCTCTTGAGTTGGGACAAAAGGAGCTGAAAGAGGAATTAAACGGTATTTGGGCTGGTGATCCACGCTACCAAATAATAGACATCAACAAATTAAATGCCGAAGGAGTTGTCCCGATGGAAATGAAGGATGATGATTATCTGAGAAAAAAGGTTGATGAAATTGCAAAGAACTTTGAAAGAAGGAGTCCAAGAAGAGTAAGTCCAACGCTGGAAAATAATAAGACCCCCGAAAATGAAACCACCAACAACATGGCAAGGTATGTCGGGAGCGCCAGTTTTTACTATCCTACTTACTGGACCAGGGCTAACAGCCCCAATCCGCAGTTTCCATTTTTGATAACAATTTTATCTTCCCAGGATCAACAGGCAAGCGTGGATGTATACCATTTTCAGGGAGTAAGCAGCCCGGTGGAAGCTTTAAATTATCTGCAAAGTGTTTTTTATCAGCACGGAATGCAGGTCCGGTACGCTTATTACGGAACAAAAGGCAATTATCAGTTATACCAGGGCCAGACAATCAGCCAGTTGGGAACTTATCAATGGATCGGAGTTATGAAAAATACCCCGTCAGGCCTTACCGCCGTGATCGCCGGAGCCTTTACCCAGGCTTACAGCCAGTATCAACCAATCCTGAAAACAATCATTAACAGTGTAAGATGAAAATCATGAAACGAACCCTATTTTTCCTGTTCCTGGTTACCTTGCTCTTTCAAGCGCAAGCGCAACAGATCCAGCCACTGAAGCAAAATATTGACTTTCAGATTACCCCCTTGGGTAATGCCCTGATCACCGTCACCGTGCATTTAAATGCCCTGCAATGGAATAATTTTAAAAAGGCGGTAGGCGACAATGTTTCTATTCTTAAACGATCCATGGAAAGAGCGCTTCCAGCCTATTTTTTGAATAATTTCAAGTATACGGAAGATGGCATGAACCAGACTTATACATTGAAATTTGATGCCTTTGGCGTGTGTAAGGTGGACCAGCAGGGAAGATGGGTCGCTGAAATGGATAGTAAAAATCCTGATGTAACTAAAATTACCAACAATCTTTACCTCCTAAACAGTACCATGAATGCAAATGGGGTTCTTATTGAACAGAATATCAAAGTTTCATTCCCCAAATCGGCTCATGATATCACCATCCGGAAGGATGCTTTTGGGAAAGCGTATTTCTCTTATTTGCAACCTGACCCGTCACACGGTTTTCGGATCTGGCTTTACCTGGGAATTCTGTTTATCCTGGCCGGTTTAGGGTGGGGATATCAAAACTATAAAAGAGCCTGAGATTCTTTTCTTTCACCTGGCGGATGAACAGCCGTTTTCAAAAGAAAGTCAGAAAAATCGATGTACAAACTGAATTTAATCCTTGTGGGACTGTGGTTTTGTTTTGGTACCACAATGGCCCAGACACAGGTAATTAAGTTGTGGCCGGCCGGTGTCCCCAACTCAAAACCTGATCCTGGTTATAAAGCTGAAACCGGTACGAATAAAAACGGGACCTGGGAAAAGAATATTTCGAATCCGACGTTGGACTATTATCCAGCTCCTGCAGACCATTCTTCCGGCGCGGCAATTATTATTTGCCCAGGCGGTGGATACACGCATCTGGCTGTGGAAAGTGAAGGTTCGAAAGTGGCAAAATGGCTGAACAATATCGGTATAACGGCTTTTGTCCTGAAATACCGGCTGCCTGATACGGCCATCATGATTAACAAAACCATCGGCCCTTTGCAGGACGCCCAAAGGGCAATGCGCATCGTAAGGAGAAATGCAAAAAAATGGAATATAAATCCGGACAAAATCGGGATCATGGGATTTTCCGCAGGTGGCCATGTAGCCTCTACCTTGTCAACGCATTATGATCAAAAGGTTTACAAATTGAGGGACACTGTAAGTGCCCGGCCTGATTTTTCGATTTTGATCTACCCCGTCATTTCCATGCGGGAAGGGATTACACACATGGGTTCGCGAATTGCTTTGCTGGGAAAACATCCCACCCCCGCCTTGGTAAAATTATATTCCAATGAGCTACAGGTCAACAATAATACGCCTCCTGCCTTTTTAATTCAAGCCATGGATGATCCGGCAGTCCCCATTCAGAACAGTATTGATTATGCCCAGGCCCTGAGAAAGTTCAATATACCCTGCGAGCTGCATTTGTATGAGAGGGGAGGACATGGATTTGGCCTGGGAACCAACAAACACGATACGGAATCTTCCTGGCCGGAAGCCTGCATAGGATGGTTGAAAATGCATGGCCTTCTTAAATAGCAAGGAATTGGACGTGTCGGGATCTTTACAGTAACTCTTTTGCTTTGGACCGGATCAGTTTCCAGGCCTGATTTACATGTTTCTTTTCCGTCCGGATACCGGAAATGGCAATTCTCAGAACCAGCCGTTCGTTCAGTTTTGTATGTGAAATAAAAAGTTCCCCGGTGGCATTAACCTCGTTCATCAGTTTTTCATTCAATGCATCCAGGTTGGATTCATCATTGATACTTCCGGGATGGAATCGGAAACAAATAACACTGAAGGGAATGGGGGCCACGATTTCAAAGTTTTTGTCTTTTTCGATTTCTTTCTTTAATTCCTGAGTAAGATCCAGATGTTCGCGGATTCGGTTTTGAATGCCTGCCACCCCAAAATAGCGAATGATAAACCAAAGCTTCAATGACCGGAATCTTCTCCCAAGTTGGATCCCGTAATCCATATAATTCCTTACCGAGGTGTCTTCGCCGGTTTTCAGATATTCGGCGACGAGAGAGAAAGCTCTTTTGAGTATTTCGGGTTTTTTGGTGAAGAATACGCTCAAGTCGATGGGTGTGAACATCCATTTGTGGGGATTGACCACAATCGAATCAGCTTTTTCTATGCCTTTGAAGATGTATCTCATTTCCGGCAATACCGCGGCAATTCCTCCATAAGCCCCATCCACGTGCAGCCATATATTTTCTTTCAGGCAGATGTCGCCGATTGCATCCACCGGATCGATGCTTGTTGACGAGGTGGTGCCTACCGTGGCCACCACACAGAAGGGGAACCATCCGTTTTTTCTGTCGTCTTCAATGGCTTTTTCCAGTTCCGCCGGGATCATCCGGAACTGATCATCTACAGGAATTTTGCGTATCCCTTCCATGCCGATACCCAGTGCCAGCGCCCCCTTGTCGATGGAGGAATGTGAATGCTCGGTACAATACAATCGGAGCCTGGGCACGTCCCCTCTCCCCGCCATGCCCTTTTTTCGGAAATGGAATTGGGATGCCTGCTCCCGGGCGGCGGCAATGGCATGCATGGAGCTCACCGAAGCGGTATCGTAAATGATACCCCAGAAATCCTCGGGAAACCCTAGCATTTGACGGAACCAGCTCAGCGAAACCTCTTCAAGTTCTGTTACCGAAGGCGAGGTTTTCCATAACATGCCGTTTACGTTGAGTGCGGCTGAAAACATCTCCGCCAGAATGCCGGGGCCGCTTGCGGTAGAGTTGAAATAAGCCATAAAATTCGGATGATTCCAGTGCGTGATGCCGGGCATGATGATTTCATTCACATCCCCGATGATCTTGTCAAAGCTTTCACCCTGTTGCGGTGGCACTGCCGGAATTTTTGTTTTAATTCCCCCGGGTTTTATCTGCGAAAGTACCGGATATTCTTCCACATCCCTCAGATAGTCGGCCATCCAGTCCACCACCTGATGGGCGTACTTTCTAAATTCTTCCACCGGCATATCTCCGGTTTTGCTGGGGCTGTTTTTCATTTTTTTAATGTTTGGATCTGTAATGATTCGGGACCTACAAAGTTAACAGAAGATTCCTTGCGAAGGCAAATGGGTTTCTGATTAAATTGCGGAGCAAAAGTAAATTCGAGATTTCATTAAACGCGAGAACCATGAAAAGAATATTTATTTTGATGCTAGTTTTGAGCCTGTTTTTATTTTCCTGCAATTCCAGAAGTGGGAAAAAGAGCGTGAAAAACGATTCGGCGACGACCGTTCATAGTCCCAATTTGGATCAAAAAAGTAAGACGGAAGACCTTTTCCATTACTTTCCGAAAAAGGAAATTACCCGGTATGCCGGCGATGTGGACCATTACATGAAACAGGATTTAAAGAAATTTCCCGGTAAGCACAAAGTGCTGTTTACCGGAAGTTCCAGCATCCGCAAATGGAAGACCTTGCAACGGGATATGGCGCCCATCCAGGTGATCAATCGCGGTTTTGGCGGCTCCACTTTCCCCGAACTGATCTATTATGCCGACTCTTTGATCTTTAAATACGATCCCAACATGGTGGTGATCTACGAAGGAGACAATGATCAGCTTGTACTCACTCCAACCCAGATTGCAGCCGATGCCCGTTTTCTCGATAGCCTGATCCATGCAAGACTTCCCAGAATCCCGATCGTTTTCCTTTCGGCCAAACCATCGCCTTCGCGTCGCGATAAGTTGCAAACCGAAGGCCTTACCAATGATAAGCTCAAGGCGTTGAGCCAAAGCAATAATTATACCTATTTCATAGATGTTTGGAGCGCCATGTTCACAAAAGACGGCCGAATTAACAGTAGGATATTCACTTCCGATAGTCTGCACATGAATGCTGAGGGTTACAAGATTTGGACACGGATCATTAAAACCGAAATACAAAGAATTGAGAGGAAATGAAGGCGTCCGTGACGTCGTGTTTTATCCTACACCCGCTTCTTAAAGCTTAGGTAAGGAAATATTCCTTGATGGAACATTCCAGCCCGCAATGTTTAGGTGCAGCATTTTTTTTGTGACTTCTCCCGGGTTAACCCGGAGGTGCAGGATCTTTTTTTGGTGCGGAGCAAGCGACAGATAGTTATCACTCCAAAAGGAGGGAAGGATCTCATCACCTTTTTCATTCATCAGGCTCAAATGAACGAAAAAGGCCAGCGTATTGCCCGGATTCTCCAACACGACATCCCATGAATTGTTTTGCTTCTTCAGGATGGAAGATTTGATGCGAACCTTTGGCATGGTTATCATCGATTCAAACCGGTTTCCCGGACTGAGCCAGTAAATATTTTGAGATATCAGTTTACCGTCCTTCCCGTTCAGATCCAGGAGGACGAAAACCAGCCGGTGAAGCTTTTGCAGCTCCTGTTTCAAAGACCCGGCGGGAGTCACATTCTGAGGAAGTGCATTGAAACGTATCTGCCGATCCGTTAACCGGGTGCCTTGCAGATCAAACACCCTTATCCTGACTTCAAGCCCTTTTGCTTCCTGAATTCTCCTGTTGACCACTACGACGGTGGAATCGTCGAGATTGAACTGAACATGCAGGGGTTCACAGGCTTTTTTTGTGAAATAATAACCCGCATTGGGGTTCAGAAACCAGTCGTACAACTGCCAGATCACGCTGGGAAAAGCCGCGTTAAGTTTCCAAAGCATCACCCCGCCAGTAGCATCGAATTTCGAATTGACCGCCTCAAAAATAGCGCGGTAGCTGTTGGCATTCACCAGCTGGGATTTCTCGCTGTAATCCCGGTAACTGTTAGGAGGACCATAGCGGTTTACAATGGCGTTGTAGTAAGTCCGATACTGCCCACCGCCGGCGCAGGCGTCGTGATACCCCCAGGTGTTGTTCAAAGGGTAAGGCATCGAATCATCCGGAACCAGGTCGGGAATGACCTGGGGCAAGGTATTGTAAGGAACTTGCGAGGGGACGCCGGTTTCGTCTTTGAAAACCCAGTCTTTTCCCCCATTTACCAACTTGTAATAAGTAACCGGATCTTGCCAGGAATAAGGGCCGCCACTATAGACTCCCGGATCCTGGTTGTCGGGCCAGGATTTTTTCCATCCGGCAGGAAGTTTGGCAAAACCGGATGAACATGGAATAAATGGACGTGTGCCGTCAAGGGTGGCCACCTCTTCGCGCATGGCGTTGTACAGTGATTTGCGGGCGTGCCCTTCATTTCCTCCGGTCCACAGCAGAAGGCTGGGATGATTTCGCAGGCGCCGGATCGTACTTTTCACGTTTCGGATGAACACAGCGCCCTCCAGCGGCCAGTTTGGAGAGCCCTTGAATTCGCCCTGCGTATCCCCGGTGATCCAGAAATCCTGCCATACCAGCAAGCCGAGCCGGTCGGCAATGTTAAAAAACACATCCGGGGGTGCAATGCCGCCACCCCAGATCCGCACCAGGTTCAGATTGGCCTGTTGGATAAGTTGCAATTCAATGGCATAGCGAAGCGAATCACGCTGAAGCAGCATATCCGGCACCCATGCGCCACCTACCAAGTGAATGCGCCGGCCGTTCACGTAAAAATCGCGCCGGGGCCAGCCATTGACATTTGTTACTTTGGAACTGACCGAGCGAATGCCGAAGACCATACTTTTTGTGTCTGAGATCCGATCCTTGACCCGATAGCAGATCTCCAACCTGTAAAGATTGGGTTTACCCTGCCCGCTGGGCCACCATAAATGAGGATTACGGACCTGAAAATCAATGATTTGTTTCGAAGAAAAGGAAACTTCCCTGGATTCGTTCCCTTTCAAATGCTCATTTTTTGTAAAGGTGATGGCCGTTCCTTTGAAATTATAAGGCTTCAGGCTGATTTGAATTTGTCCTTTCTGATCCTCGTTTTCATGATTTTCGAGTTTCATTTTTAGCAGAATTTCCGCCTGGGTCGTGTCCGGGAGGTCAGGAAGACGGGTGATCACGTGTGGTTCATTGATTGTTACCGGGCCGGAAAACGACAAGAAAACGGGTTGCCAGATACCCATGTTTCGATCCCGCACCGCCGGCATCCAGTCCCATCCCACAGAACAGAGCATGGTCACATTTTTTCCGATGTCACCCGTAGGGCCGCCATTGGCGTAAAAGGGTCCTAGCGCCTTCAGTTGCGGTGGCGCCGGTAATCCGGGGTCATCCAACGGATAGATTTTTACCGCCAGAAAATTGGTCCCCAGTGGTTTTACCCGATCCGTTATGTCAAAACGGTATTGCGCAAACATGCCGGCCATTTCAGAGGAATCTGCCACCAGGCTGCCGTTCAGCCAAACAGAAGCCCGGTAATTGATGCCTTTAAATATCAACCAGACACGCCGGCCGGTGTCTTGTTTCGGGAGTTGAAATGTCGTCCGGTACCAGTAAGGTGCTTTCCAGGGATTTTCATGGTGGGGTAGAAAACTGTATTTTCCCAGGTGGTATTCTTTGTTAAAGGCATCCGAAGCATCGGGGATACGCATGTTGTTCATCCCAATATAAGGGCTTGGGTAAATTTTATTGGCAACCAGACCTGAAAGTACGGTGGAAGGAACCTGTACCGGGAACCAATAGGCTAGTCCATGATACGGACCCGAAGAGAGCTGCTCGCCGCTTTGGGAAACTACTAACGAGCTTTGAAGGAAAAAATTCCTGAGCATCAGGGCACCTTCGGGTTGCTGGCATCTTGCCGTGACAGCCGTTACTATTAATGCCAGGGAAATGGTAAATCTGGTGATCTTCAATGATATTATTTTTAATGATAGGGAATCCTTGGCGGCTGATTGTTTTTTCATACTTTTATTGCAATTCTTCACCAGGGATCATTCCGGCCTGAGTTTTCTTCGGCCCGTGTTCAGCAGATGAAGTGAAACAAATATAATGAAGATATTGGACTGAACCGGAGATGGTGTTTTTTAGGTCAGGGGAAAATGAGAAGGATGAATAGGGTGGGTTCCCGCTCCGGGAAGGAATTCCCGAAACCAGAGAAAGATAGGATACAAGTTATTGTAAAACAGGTAGATTGAATTTTTTGTGAAAAAAAATAATTGGAATAAAATACTGATTGTACAAACCGCCAGTCTGGGTGATGTGGTGCTGGCCACTCCGGTGATTGAATGTCTGAGCACCGAATATCCGGAAGCGAAAATCGATTTTCTTTTAAAACACGGATATCAGAACCTTTTCAGTGACCATCCCAAACTGCACCATGTATTCGTATGGGATAAAAGGGAAAAGAAATATGCGCGGCTTTGGGAGCTGATACAAATGGTGCGCGCAGAACAATACGATGCGGTCATCAATTTGCAGCGATTTGCCTCTACAGGATTGCTTACGGCGCTTTCCGGATCGAAACATCGTATCGGTTTCGACAAAAATCCGTTTTCACTGTTTTTCACCCATCGCGTGAAGCACAAGATTGGCACCGGTCAGAACCTGCCGCATGAAACCGAAAGAAATTTGCAATTGGTGAAAGACTTCAGCTCTTGCCAGGGTGCCAGAATGAAACTCTATCCCCGGCCTCATGATTTTGCCAAAGTATCTCAGTACAAAACCTCGGCATACATCACTGTTTCTCCTGCATCGCTTTGGTTTACCAAGCAGTTTCCGGTGGAGAAATGGGTGGAATTTCTTTCGGGTCTGGATGCCGGGTTGAATGTTTATTTTTTAGGCGCTCCGGGTGAAAAGCCGCTTTGTGAAGAGATCATCCGAAAATCTGGACATCAGAACAGTTTAAACAAGGCCGGAGCCTTGAGCTTTCTGGAATCTGCTGCCCTGATGAAAGATGCCTTGATGAATTACATGAACGATTCCGCGCCCATGCATTTTGCTTCCGCCATGAATGCCAAAACCTGCGCTATTTACTGCTCTACGGTACCTGAATTCGGGTTTGGTCCGCGTGCAGACCACGCTGCAATCGTGCAGACGAAGAAGGAACTAAGCTGCAAACCGTGTGGTCTTCACGGACACAAGGCCTGCCCCGAGGGACATTTCGATTGTGCCCTAACCATCAAGGTGCAACAGTTACACGAGGCGTTGGAATCCTAGCTTTTCCGGGGAATTAGTGTTTGTTATAAAATGGCAACACCAGGTAATTGTACATGTAACATCCTACGCAGAAGCTGAAAACACATTCCAGAGTCGACAGGGTGGCAATCATGATGGCGATCACGTAGGTGATCGCAAGGCCTCCCGCCAGATTGAAGATCAGGGCCGACAAAAACATCACCCCGCCCAGACGGGCCGCAAAAATTTTGGGCGCCTTATCGATAGGTTTTGATTTTAAGTTGAGCAGACGGCTGAGATTCCGGGCCACATAATTCAACAGGCTGTATTTGGGCTGATTGTACCCGCGAGCCAGGAAGTCCACCGCTAAAAACGCCAGCAAAAATGGCGTTGGAAAAAAGAAATAAACCCCGATCAACGACAGGTTAAGAAACGCTGTGACGCGTGGCAAATGTTCCGGTACTTTTTCACTCGATACGGGACAAACAACATTTTTAAACATAGCTTTTCACTTATTTAAATCAAAAAAAAACACCCTTTCGGTTCAGGAAGGGTGCTCGCAATATTAACTCAAACTATTTCCGATTCATTTTCCCTTCCGAAAGATAACTCCATGCATGTAACAACCCATGCAAAACCTCACGCTCTTCTTAATCTGAAAGGAATTTTTCATGCTCTTTTAAATATGGAGCAAAGATAGATGTATTTTTTTATTTAGAAGGTTTCAAAATAATAAATTTTGTTAAAAGCGAATTTTTTCCAGGTTTTCATGATTTCGGACAAATCCCTTTCCTTTCTTTTGCCATCTTTGCAACCAAAAATTAAGCGCATGTACAGCTATTCAACCCTATTTTCGTTTACACAGAAAGTTTTTGAAACCATCGGACTGAGCCAGGAAGAAGCCTGGCAGGCTGCTGATATCTTGATGCGGGCGGAATTGCGCAACATTTCCACCCACGGGTTGGTCCGCTTGCCGGAATACATCCGGTTGTGGGAGAACAAAAGGATCACCACCCAACCGCAATATAAAATTGTTCATGAAAGTCCGTCCACTGCCCTGGTTGACGGAGGCAAAGGTCTGGGGCTGGTAACGGCTCCCAAAGCCATGGATCTGGCGATCGAAAAAGCCAAAACCGCGGGTACCGGATGGGTGGCCGTAAGAAATTCCTATCATTTCGGTATTGCAGGATACTATGCTATGAAAGCGCTTGAGCACAATATGATCGGTATCTGCCTGACCAACGCCAATCCTTTGGTTGCTCCGACGTTTGCCATACAGGGCATGCTGGGTACCAACCCCATTGCCGTTGCCATCCCGGCAGGAGAGGAACCTCCCTTTGTGGCTGACTTTGCCACTTCGCCAATCTCGAGAGGAAAAGTAGATATTTATGAAGATCACGGAGAACGGGTGCCGGAAGGACTGTTGCAGGACCAAGAAGGAATGCCCACCACGGATTCTTCCATCTTAAGAAAAGGGGGAGCGTTGAGAACCCTGGGTGGCGACACGATCCATGGCGGACATAAGGGTTTTTGCCTGACCGCCATTGTGGATATTTTGTCGGCGGTGTTACCCGGCGCCAATTTTGGCCCGACAGTGGTCCCAACCCTGGCTTATGTTCAGGATAAGGCGGGCGCACCGGACAACGGGATCGGCCACTTTTTCGGTGCGATGCGCATTGATGCTTTTCAAACGGCGGAAGAGTTTAAGAAAGGAATGGATCAGTGGATCAGGACCTTCCGGAATGCACCGGCTGTGGAAGGAGAAGATCACATCATCATTCCCGGTGACCCCGAACGGGAGTCGGAAGCCGAGAAAATGAAAAATGGAATAAGCCTGAGCCGCAAATCATTTGAGGGCCTTGTCAGGGTGGCCGAAAAGCTGGGTGTGGATTTCGATAAAACCGGTTTTACAGAATAAAAGAGCATAAAAAAAGCGCCTTTTTGAGGCGCTTTTTATTTTTTTACCAGGAGTATTATCCCAGATAAGATTTCAGGATCTTGCTTCTTGAGGTCTGTTTCAACCGACGGATGGCTTTTTCCTTGATCTGACGGACGCGTTCGCGGGTCAGGTCAAATTTCTCGCCAATTTCTTCCAGCGTCATGGGATGACCGCCGTTCAGTCCGAAATACAAACGGATCACATCGGCTTCACGCTGGGTCAGCGTGGAAATGGCCCGGTTGATTTCTTTCCGCAGCGATTCGTAGATCAACCCGGTTTCCGGTGTCACCGACTCTTCGCTCTTCAGCACATCGTACATGTTGTTGTCTTCGTCCTGGATCAAAGGGGCATCCATGGAAACATGACGTCCGGCATTACGCTTGGATTCTTTGACTTCGTTTTCAGACATCTCCACCACACCGGCAATTTCCTTATAATCGGGTTCGCGTTCCAACTGCTGGTCCAACATGGCCGAAGCTTTGTTGATCTTGTTGATGGAACCGATCTTGTTCTGCGGGAGGCGGACAATCCGCGACTGTTCAGCAAGGGCCTGTAAAATCGACTGACGGATCCACCATACGGCATAAGAAATAAACTTAAATCCCCGGG
>JBJKPL010000231.1:0-7394 GCA_046706345.1 Candidatus Sulfidibacterium sp. | reverse complement strand
TCCAGCGATGAAGCCTTTCCGGTTCTGCCGGAATTGCAGAGAATGCAGCACACCCATACCCTGGTGTTCTTTGGACAACAGGAAAAAGACCATTTGGCGTTTGAGCTGCCCAAAGAATTCAAGGTGGTGTTCGTTGCGGGAGGCCATGGCTATGAAAACAATCATGCCCATATTTCCAAAGTGATCGTGAATACCTGGGAATATTTCCGCAACCTGCAACCTTAGGCCGATAAGAAAGGTACGGGCAACGACCACACGGTAATTTGCCACCCGTTTAGGATTTCTTAATATCCAGAAGTATCGATGTCCGGGCAATTTGTTTACCTTTGAACATCTGGGTGTAAAATACCGTCAGGATGTTTTCAGAGATGATAATAAAAACCTGTTTTGAATAGATAACCCCGTTTTTCATGAGTTTGAAATCAATAAAAAAACTAATTCCTAAATTTCTGAGACAGGGAGTGAACCCCGGTTTTAAGAGCAATACCAAGATCATTGCCCAGTTTGCACTGACATCGTTGTTTATTGCGCTGGGAGTCGTGTTCATAAAAAATGAGCACAGCGAGATCATCAATGTGAAAAATGTGCTCACCTCCTCCAAACTGGCGTGGATTGCCGCCGGCGTTATTTCCACCCTGGTGTACATCCTGCTCCAGGGATTGATGTACGTTTATTCTTTTGCCACCGTCAGGCTGAAAGTATCGCTGGGCGACGCCACCCGGCTTTTTATCAAAAGGAATTTTGTGAGTGTCTTTCTGCCGGCGGGTGGGATCTCCTCATTGGCTTTTTTCACCGGTTCCATCACCGATAAATCTATCCGGAAATCCCAAATCCATTTCGCTTCCTCCAGTTACGGATTTGTGGGGATCCTTACGGTGGTCATCGTAGCCATCCCGGCATTGATCTATTCCAATTTCAGTGGCGGTTCCTTCGGAGCCAACGAATGGTATGCATTGTTGTCGATCGTGGTCCTGATGGCTGCGCTGATCGTGATTTTCCGCTCCATCCGCAGAAAAGGTTATTTCTTTACGCTGCTGGTAAAATTCGCCCCCGAAGCGGAAGCTTTTATCAACGACATGCAGGAACACCAGATCGACAACCGGCAGTTCCTGCTGACGATCATCACCTCCACAGTCATAGAGTTTGTGGGGATCGCCCAGGTTTATATTGCCATGATTGCCCTGGGACTGACCCCATCGTTGCCGGCGGCGTTGATGGGATACATTATTTCGGTGGTGTTCCTGATCATATCTCCGTTCCTACGCGGGTTGGGACCGGTAGAAGTTTCCATGACCTATATCCTGATCCAGTTTGGGTTTTCCAGCGTGGAGGCCATCGCCGTAACGCTGTTGTACCGCTTTTTCGAATTCTGGTTGCCGCTGGTGGCCGGGGCCCTGGTGTTCGTTTCCAAGGTCAACAAATTCCTGTTGCGCATTCTGCCGTCGTTGTTCCTGGTGTTGCTGGGAGTCTTCAACATTGTTTCGGTGTTGACGCCAACCATCCATGCCCGGGTGCTGCTGCTGCGCAGCTTTCTGCCGCCCCAGTTTCTTTATACCTCCGATTTTCTGGTGATCTTTGCCGGATTGTTTTCGCTGGTGACGGCTACCTATATGCTGAAGGGGCTTCGAACCGCCTGGTGGTTTGCCCTGTTCCTGAGCATCCTGTCCTTTGCGGGAAATCTGGCCAAAGGCATCAATTATGATGAGTCCATTTTTGCCCTTATCGTTATCGCTACCCTGATCGCCACCCGCAAACAATACATCATTCGCTCCGACCGCAAATTGAAAAACGTGGGCATTCTCACCGCACTGCTGGTAACCCTTGCCGTGTTTATTTACGGGATCGTCGGTTTTTATCTGCTCGACAAAAAACACTTCAACATCGATTTCAGTTTTGTCCAGTCCATGCAATATACCCTGCAGAATTATTTCCTGATCCGCAGCGAAACGCTGATTCCTCAGGATCATTTTGCCAGGTTCTTTCTGTTGTCCATGAATGGCAGCGGATTTTTGTCCATTACCTTTCTGATCTACACTTTCGTTCGATCGTTTATCCCGCATAAAAACGTGTCTGACGAGGAAAAACTGGAAGCCACGGAACTGATACGGACCAACGGCCATTCTGCACTCGACTATTTTAAGACCTACAGCGATAAACTGCTTTTCTTTTCGGAAAGCCGGAAGGCGTTCCTTTCCTATCGCATTTCAGGACATTTTGCCGTGGTGCTGGAAGAACCGGTGGCCGCCTCCAAAGAGGAGATGAGCCACTGCATCGAAGCGTTCGATAAATACTGTTACCAGAATGGGCTCAGCAACATCTATTACCGGGTACCCGGTGACAATCTGGAGGTGTTTACGGCTCTGAACAAAAAAACCATGTTCATCGGCCAGGAAGCGGTGGTGGACCTAACGCAATTCAGCATGACCGGCAACAGCAAGAAATCGTTGCGCAATGCCATGAACAAGATCAAAGGCAGCGGATATACCACGACGGTCCATATGCCCCCGGTGAAGGAAGGCGTCCTTCAGAAACTTAAGCTGGTGAGTGATGAATGGCTGGAAGACACCGGCAGGAAAGAGATCGTGTTCTCACAGGGGCTCTTTGACTGGGACGAGGTGAAAAACCAGCAGATCATCACGGTCGAGAATGACGAGGAGAAGATCGTGGCTTTCCTGAATGTCATCCCCGATTCTGTCAAGGAAGAAACCACCTACGACCTCATGCGTAAGACCAAAGATGCGCCCAATGGCGTGATGGATTTCATCCTGATTGCCCTGTTCGAACATGCCAGGGCCCAGGGCTTCCGTTATGTGAATCTGGGGTTTGCCCCCATCAGTCCGGCCAATGAGACAAAGACTTTCCCCGAAAGGGCCATGAAATTCGCCTACAACCGGCTGAAAGCTCTTTCACAGCACAAAGGCATCCGCGATTACAAACAAAAATTTGACCCCCAGTGGAGCGACCGTTTTTTGGTGTATGATCAGGATTACGATCTCTTCCAGATTCCGGCGGTGCTTTCCAAGGTGATCAAGTCGGAGGGGTAATAATTTCGTTGTTCCCGGAAAGGGGAGCGGTCGACCAAAGATCCTAAAATCCAGTCTACGCCTCTACCTGCCTAACCCTGGTCGGGCCGTTATTTCTGCGTCATCTTCTGCAGGTCTTCCGGATAGCGGCTGCCCTGAATGGGAATCTCAGCGGCTGCCGTATCGATTTCTTTCAGCTCTTCAGGGGTAAATTCCAATGCGGCGGCACCGAGATTTTCTTCCAGCCGGTGCAGCTTCGTAGTCCCCGGGATGGGTACGATCCAGTCTTTCTGTGCCAGGATCCAGCCAAGCGCAATTTGTGCCGGAGTGGCATTCTTTTCTTCCGCAATCCGGCGCATCAGGGCCACAAAGTCCAGGTTGGCCTTGCGATTTTTCGCTTGAAAACGAGGAAGTCCTGCCCGGAAATCATTGTTGTCAAAGGTGGTGTTTTCATCGATCTTTCCCGTCAGGAACCCACGGCCCAACGGACTGAAAGGTACAAAACCGATGCCCATTTCTTCGAGCAGCGGCAGGATCTCCTTTTCCGGTTCCCGCCACCAGAGGGAGTATTCGCTTTGCAACGCCGTGACCGGTTGTTCGGCATGGGCGCGTCGGATGGCATCCACTCCGGCTTCTGAGAGCCCGAAATACCGGACTTTTCCTTCCCGGATCAGGTCTTTCACCGTGCCGGCGACGTCTTCCATCGGAACGTCAGGATCCACACGATGCTGGTAAAACAGATCGATGGTATCCGTGCGGAGGCGCTTCAACGAGGCTTCGGCTACCTCGCGAATGTGCTCAGGCCGGCTGTTCAGACCCGTCCAGCGCGTTTTCCCGGTCGGATCCAGCCGAAAGCCGAATTTGGTGGCGATCACCACGTCGTTTCGCAGCGGTTGTAAGGCTTCACCGACCAGTTCTTCGTTGATAAAAGGGCCGTAAACTTCGGCCGTATCGAAAAAGGTCACCCCTTGCTCCACCGCAGTGCGGATCAACGAGATCATTTCTTTTTTATCCTTGGGCGGTCCGTAGGAAAAGCTCATTCCCATGCAGCCGAGCCCCAACGCAGACACCTCGAGACCGCTATTGCCAAGTATGCGTTTTTGAATTTTTTTAGCCATGATTATTCGATTTTATGTCAGATTAAAATAGGTGCCTTAAAATTACGGAACACGAAATTTTAAGTTCATTAAATTTTCTTAAACTTTCCTGGTACGGGAAACTGGAATCTGAAACGATCCCTCATCCTACATCCAGACCTTCTATCGGGTGATCCTCCGCATTTCGCTGATCAATTTCTTTTTGTTTTCCGGGTCTGAAGAAGAATGGCCTGAAATCGTGATGTTCAGGGTGGAATGGTTCAATCCGTCGTGCAGCCGGAAAGCGTGGACCGGCGGGCAGATAAAATCAAAGCGACCCTGAACAATGGTGGTTGGGATGTCTTTGATCTTGTCCACATTTTTCATGATGAAATCTTCGGGTAGGAAGCACCGGTTTTTGATGAAATAGGCTTCCAGGATGGCCATCGATTTATAGGAAAGCGTGTCCAGCAGGTCGTCGGTATCTTCGATCTTGCGGATGGTATAAAACGACATCTCGTAGCGGGCCCATTCATAAGCATAGCGGTTGCCCAGCTTTTCGTCGTTCGAGAGCATCTGTTTCAGGTAATAATCCACGGGTTTTTCACCCTCTTTTACCAGGTTGGCAAAACGGTTCCAGACGTCCGGAAAGAATTCCCTGATGCCGCCGCCGATGTAGTGCTCGATGCCGTAATCGTTGGCGAGCCAGATCCCCCTCAGGATCAATCCCGATACCCTTTCGGGGTGGTGGATGGCATATACCAGCGCCAGTGTGCTTCCCCAGGAACCGCCAAAGACATAACCCTTGTCAAAATTCAACTTGTTGAGGATCAGGTTTATGTCATGGATCAGATGCGCGGTGGTGTTGTTTTCGATGGACCCAAAGGGTTTGCTGCGGGAAGTACCCCGCTGGTCGAAGAAAAGCACGTGATATCTGCGTTTGTCGAAAAACTGTTTGTCGCTGTCGGAAAATCCGGCGCCAGGCCCGCCATGCAGAAACAACACCGGAATGCCTTTCGGGTTTCCGTATAATTCGTAATACAATTCGTGCCCGTCACCTACGGGAATATAACCTTTTTGGTAAGATTCGATATTTTTGATTGCTGCCATTCGTTTTTTCTTCGAAATTAAGACTATTTGCCGAAAGAGGAACTTTTTAATTGAGGATTGTGGGAGGATGGTTTCTAAAGTTGTATTATTTTTTTACTAAAAATAATTATCACACTGTAACATTTGCAAAGTTGTTTCGTCTTTAGTAAATTGCACTCATAAAAAGCCATACAGCTATGAAAGCGCTGAAAATGATTTCCGGATTCCTGATCCTTCTGATTCTGTTCGCAGGCTGCATGCGTTCCCGCCCGACTTTCAGTGCGGCAGTCACCCGTTTCGACGACAGCGTGAAAGGCACTTCCACCCTGTATTTTTATCCTGCCGTGCTGGATATTCTGAATTACAGCGGCGATTCCACCCTGGCTCTCGCCATCAAAGACATTAAAAAGATCAAAGTGGTCCGACTTTCACAGGACAGCATCCGGCCGTCGCTGGAGGATTCGCTGGTGGATGGCATCAAAAGCGAGCGTTTTGTCAACCTGATGGAGATGGGAAGGGAAGGCTACCGGATCAACCTTTTTATGAAAAAGCAGGTCCATGAGATGAATGAATATGTGGCGGTTGCCTACAGTGTAAAAAGCATGATGGTGATCGACCTGCTGGGAAACATCCCTTTCAGGTATCTGCCGGTCTTGTTGAGCAACAGCACGGATCTGAGTGGTTTTACGACCGTGCTGAACGCCAAAAACAACCGCCGAAACCACCGCGACCGAAACAACAAAGAGAACAAAAAAGACTCATCGAAAACAGAAAATGGAAAACATACTCGAGATCAATAATCTGTACAAAAACTACGGCAGGATCAAGGCCGTTCATGACCTTTCGCTAAAGGTGGAAGCCGGTACTGTGTTCGGTTTGCTGGGACCCAATGGTAGCGGTAAGACCACCACCCTGGGTATTGTACTGGATGTGGTCCGAAAAACAAAAGGCGAGTATTCGTGGTTCGGACAGCCGCCGGGAAGCGAATCGCGCAAAAAAATCGGGGCCATCCTCGAAGGGCCGGCTTTTTATCCCTATCTCTCTGCGAAGGAAAACCTGCGTATTGTGGCAAGGATCAAGGATGTTCCTTTTCGTAAGATCGACGAAGTACTTGAAACGGTCAATCTCGCCGATCGAAAAAATGATAAATTCCAGACCTATTCCCTCGGGATGAAACAACGCCTGGCCATCGGCGCAGCGCTGCTTTCGGATCCGTATGTGCTGGTGTTGGACGAGCCTACCAACGGCCTCGATCCTCAGGGGATTGCCAATGTCCGGGAACTGATCCTGAAGATCTCCGGTGAAGGAAAAACCATCATTCTGGCCAGCCACCTGTTGGATGAAGTGCAAAAAGTGTGTACCCATTTTGCCGTCCTGAACAAAGGGAAGAACATGTATACCGGCAGTGTGGAAGAAGCCTTGTCCAACAAGGAATCCGTTGAGATTTCGGCCCCCGACATGGACCGTCTGGTGCAGCTGGTGAACCGCTACGAGTATATCACCGATTTCAGGATACGGAATCAGAAGGTGATCGTTCACCTGAATCATCAGAAATCAGCCCACGATCTGAATAATTTTTTGGTGTCCAACGGCGTGGTGGTATCGCATCTGGTTACGGAAAAGAAGAATCTCGAAGAACAATTTTTGGAAATCTTATCTCAGTCGGCATGATCAGGTTATTTCTCATAGAATGGTATAAGTTGCGCCGTTATCGCGCCTTTCAGGTGCTCACGGGCCTCTATTTCCTGCTGGTGGTGATCGTTTGCTCCAGCGGGATGCTCTTTCTTCAGTATCTCAAAAACAAAGGGGTGGAATTCCAGAGCCTCGACCCGACCATGTTGCCGGTATATCATTTCCCCTTCGTATGGCAGAACCTGGCTTATGTGGCTTCTCGCTTAAAACTTATCCTGGCGTTCCTGGTGATCCTTTCCATTACCAATGAAATAACGTACAAAACCTTAAGGCAGAATATCATCGATGGGATGACGCGGATCGAATTCATGGTTTCCAAACTTTCGATGATCTTCGTGTTGAGTTTGATCAATACCGTGCTGATCTTCCTCATCGGCCTGATCAGCGGGCTCATCTATTCTCACGATCGCAGCCTGTCGGTCATTTTCACCGATACGCAGTACCTGTGGGTCTTCTTTCTGAATGTTTTCAGCTTCCTGGTCTTTGCACTGTTCATCGCCCTGCTCATCAAGCG
>JBJKPL010000230.1:0-5147 GCA_046706345.1 Candidatus Sulfidibacterium sp. | reverse complement strand
ATTTGGAAATTAGGTTTTATGGTTTTCATACGGCGGGGCCTGTCTGGAGCCGGGTACGCTTGTACATGGATTCCCAACGAAAAGTGAAGGCGTGTACGTTTGTACATGGCTTCCCCAACGAAAAGTGGAGGCTGGGGCGTTTGGTTACAGCTTCCCCAATGAAAAGTGGAGGCTTGGGCGTTTGGTTATAGCTTCCCAACGAAAAGTGGAGGCTGGGGCATTTGGTTATAGCTTCCCCAACGAAAAGTGGAGGCTGGGGCGTTTGGTTACAGCTTCCCCAATGAAAAGTGGAGCCGGCTCCTTTAAACATCCCGGTGCATGTTTATCTGTTGCATTGCTAATACAACCAAAAAAAGCGTCCTCGTTGCTCCGGTCTGCCTTTGGCGGAAACGAGGACAAGTATTGGGATTTCAAATTCGGAAGGGCGTGGGGAGCATGGGAAAGGACTGCTCGCCTTGGGGGATTTCTCACTCCATCACAAAGGCCACCTAATGGTTCGAAATGACAACCTATTTTCGATTTCTTTGTTTCCAGATGAATCGGGACTCAGCAGGAAACGGTTATTTTAATATTTCCTTCCAATACCGGCACGCCGGTGTGGGGTGATGTCGGCTACCGCCTGGTTGACTATGGGTAGTTCGTAGTTGAAGCCGGGTACCTCATAGTTGACACTGGGTAGCATCCGGGTTGGGATTGGGTACTGCATAGTTGGCAGTGGGTAACAACCGGGTTAAGGTTGGGTACTGAAAAGTTGTCAGTGGGTAATGGCCGGGTTGATGTTGGGTAGTCCGTAGTTGACGTTGGGTAACAGCGGCATTTTGTAACTAAACGTGGGCGGGAAGTAACTATCGCCTGCCGGAACATAATGATTGCAGTTCAGGTTGCAACCAGGACCTGTCGCAGCGTAACTTTCACAGGGCAAGCCTCAAGCGGAGCCCGGAAGTTTATCACGAAAGCAGGGGTGATCCCTAAGCAAAGCAGGCTTCCGGCAGGAAGTCAACAGCAAGGCCAGGAGCCCTGTTTCGGTAAAGTCGGCCGGGATAAAGTGCTACTCTTTTCTTTTGATCACCGTCATCAGGATCCAAAGCGCAGAAACGGCGGTCATCAGGAGGCCGAACCAGGCGCCCCCAAAGCGGGCATAGAGGGTGTGCAAGTGGTACAGGGGAAGGTTGCCCAGCAAGGTGGTAGGGTGGCCGTTTTC
Source organism: Candidatus Sulfidibacterium sp. (assembly GCA_046706345.1). GTDB lineage: Bacteria > Bacteroidota > Bacteroidia > Bacteroidales > F082 > Sulfidibacterium. The sequence goes on along the minus strand of JBJKPL010000230.1, from coordinate 3,946 downwards.
GGTGCGCGCTTCGGCAATCACGCGACCGTAAGGATCACTAATGGTAAGCCGTCCGAGACGGGCGGCACGGACCACGGAAAAACCGTTTTCCACCCCGCGCAGGACCGCCATGCGGGCATGCAGCCAGCCGTCGGTGACAAAATCCCAGGCCGGAACACACAGAAATGCCACTTTTTTCTCACCGTACTGCCGGATAAAACCGGGATAATCCAGGTCCTTGCAAATGGCTACGCCGGCGGCTTGTCCGTCAAAGGCAAAAAGGCCGATGGTCTTGCCCGGGGTAAACTGGTCTTCGAAACCCTTTACCAGATGCACTTTGTAATACGATCCCACCATTTTGCCGGAAGCATCGATGACCAGGGCAGCATTCTGACGGTATTGGTTGGCAAACACCGTATAACCGGCTATCAGGGCCACCTGATTCTGTCGGGCGGTCCGGGTGAGGAGGTTCACAGTGGCCATATAGGACAGTTTGTTGACATTCAGCGACCTTTCCGGCAACAGCACCAGTCGGGCCCCGAGGGCAGAAAGAGAATCCACCAGGGAAGCATCCTGTTGTACCTGTTGCATGTCTTCCTGGAAACCGGAATCGTCGGCGCGGTATTGTTTTTCTTCCAGGGTAGCCAGTCCCACCTTAATCAGACTTTCGGGACGGTCGCCGCTGAGCCGGAGGGCTCCGAAGAGGAAAACGGCTGCCACCAGCGATACCCCGGTGATGCCCAGGGGCAGGAGGTCCGGCTTGCTTCGGCGGAAATGCCAAGCCAGCGCCAGGGCCGACGGGATAAAGGTCACCACAAAGGTGATCCCCAGGATGCCGGTAACCGAAGCCAGCTGAATGAGCGGCAACACCTGCGCCTGCGTATAGGCGATGCTGCCATAAGTGCCGTTGTAGGAAAAAGTGAAAAACAGATATTCGAAGGTCGTAAAGAAAGCCGGAAAGGCAAAAACGGAATACCAACGCCCGGTTTTCAGCACCACGCGGCGGGTGAGTCCGACGATGACCGCGAAGACCAGGGAGGCGGAAAAGATAGACAGCAGCGCCTGCCCCGTGGAGGTCAGCGCCACCAGAAAAGAAAACCAGCTCATCCGGCCCAGGGAAAAGGCCAGAAAAGCCAGGGTGAATGCCTGCCACGGTTTGGTCCGTAAAGCCAGCAGCAGCACCGGAAGCGGCGCCAGCCAAAGCAAATAGGCGTAACCGCCCGTGAATCCATTGGAGAGATAATACAACCCTCCCGAAAGGAAAATGCCTGCCACCCCGGACAGTATTTTGGTAATGCGTAATTTCATATTCCTTTGTTTTCTAGGTGATGGGCTTTAACGGGTCTTATGATCTACCTTGTAATGCCGGACTTTGTGATCGAAGCGGATCATGCGTTCACGGACATAGTCTTCCACCACGGCTGTTTCGGTGTTTTCACCGGCAAACTGCCGGATGGCATCCATATTTTCCCATTCGGTGATGATCATAAAATCGGTGCCTTCGCCGGCTTCGCGGTGCAGGATCTGTGCCGAAACAAATCCTGGGAGTCGTTCCATTTCTTTAAAGACCGTGCTTTTCAGAAAGGCCATGTATTCGTCTTCCTTGCCTTTTTTCAGCAGGCCGTTCCAGTGTCGTGAAATCATCTTTTTTCCTTTAAATCATTTATTCTCTGAAGACTGTCCTGGAATTCCCGGGTTTAGTCGGTAAAAATTCTTTCGATCCTCTTATCGGGGATGAGCCAGATCAGGGCCACAAAGATAAAAAGAGCGCCGGAAATCCAGGCGTTCACCCAGGCAAAAGCGATGCCGGCAACATAAAGGATGGGGGAGGCCTTGCCTTTGAGGTCGCGGCCGACGGCTTTTCGCAGCACCGAATCGGCGCCCTGAGACCGGATGATGCGACGCTGCAGGACATAATAGGCGATGGCGGCCATGAGTAAGACCAACCCATAGAGGGCCATTGGCTCACGGGCAAAATTGTTTTCACCCATCCATCCCGTGACAAACGGGATGAGCGAAAGCCAGAACAGCAAATGCAAGTTTGCCCACAGGATGCCACCGGTGACTTTTTTCAGGGTATGCATCATATGATGGTGATTGTTCCAGTAGATGCCCAGGTAGATAAAGCTTAGAATGTAGCTCAGAAGGAGGGGGATCAGCGGGGTCAGATCCCGGAAGTGATGCCCGTTCGGTACTCTGATCTCCAGCACCATGATGGTGATGATGATGGCCAGCACACCATCGCTGAAGGCTTCGATACGTCCTTTATTCATTTTTCTCCAGTATTTAGGTCAGCCAGGGCAAGCCATTTCCTGTCTGGCCGTGGTTTGCTTCCACAACCAGCAAACTATTCAGGATCGGGGCGTCTCGTGATAAACTACCTCCCCTTCATAGTGATGCCCTGCTCCGCCGTTTTTTTTCTGTGATCTCCTGATTCCGGTCATTCCGCCGTAGCGGGATCGATGAGAGTAGAAACTTCCGTGACGACATTGGCCGGGAATCCACCCTGTTTGGCATGTTCACGGATCATTTCCTCGTTGGGCGCGATATAGATGCAATAGATCTTATCGGTGGTCACATAACTGTGCACCCATTGTATCTGGGGTCCCATTTGGCTGAGCACCCCGCAGGAAGTCTGCGAAATGGCTTTCAGTTGCTCGGGAGTCAGATTGCCTGCTCCGGGAACTTCCCGTTCGATTAAGTACTTTGGCATTGTTTTTAGTTTAGATTTCCTACTCGTATGGCTTTTCGGTTACGCCCCGTTTTTTGGCATGGTTTCCGGTCTCCATGATAGCACGTAGATGTATTCTTCAATTTCCTGATTGCGGGCCTGGGCAAAGCCCAAGTCCTGTCCGGTTCTGAGAAATCCACAGCGTTCCAGCACCTTTTGCGACCCGATGTTGTCGAAGGCCGTCCGGCCAAAGAGCGGCCGGGTTTTTTCCATTTCAAGAAAGGCTCGCAGGGCCCTTGTGGCGATGCCCCGGCCCCAGTATTTCCGATCGATCCAATAGGTGATCTCGGCATCGCCCTCCAGGACAAATTTGGCAATGCTGCCGGCGATCTCCCTTCCAAACCAGATGGTACGTTGGTGGACGGAGGGTCCCTGGAGCAGGGCCGTATACTTTTTGATGTAACCGGCTTTGTCGTCGCGGTCGCCCGACATAAAAGCCGCCATATAACGGGCAGTCTCATCCCGCTGGAACTCATATAAAATTTCCAGCTCAGAAAAAAGCGTGGGCTTCAGAACAATTTCTTGATCATTCATCATCATGTTGTATCTAATTTCAACTTTTTCATCACTTTAACGTGTTATGCAATTTTGATTATGAGGTTAATTTTTGTTAAACGGGTACACTAAAGTACAAATTTCCGTTACTTTATTCATAATCTTTCTAAATAATTTACGCAGATCCTCACGAAAAGTAAAAGATGAAAACCCCTTTCAGGAAAATTACTGTATACCACAGTCTTCTGGCCCTATTGTTCTGCTTCGCCTCCGGACTGGCGGCGGAGCCCGTCGTACACATCAGTGGGCACGTTTATGATCACAAAACGCGGAAGCCACTACCTTTTGCCAATGTGTACCTCTTGGGGCACAACCAGGGCACCATCACCGACATCCGGGGATATTATTCGCTGACACTGCCCACCGACGGGAAAGACGAGCTGGTGGCCCGGATGGTGGGATATCAGAAGGAGGTGAAACCTGTGGCGCTGGACCGCGATCAGAAGATCAATTTCAGCCTGAAGGAGGAAACGGTGAACCTGAACCAGGTGGTGGTGAGCAGCCGGAAAGTCAAATACCGGAATCGGGGCAATCCGGCAGTGGCCCTGATCCGGCAGGTGATCCGAAACAAAAAGAACAACCGGGAGAACAGCCTGCCGTATTACCAGTACGACAAATACGATAAACTCGAATTCGCGCTGAACCAGGCCGACCAGCAGGTCTTGAAAAGCCCGATCTTTC
>JBJKPL010000229.1:0-5815 GCA_046706345.1 Candidatus Sulfidibacterium sp. | reverse complement strand
GGTCAGTACGGCGCCCAGCAGCATGGGAATAAACACCAGGCCGATGTTCTGAATGTAGAAGATCACGGCATAAGCGGTACCGAGTTTCTTTTCGGGGATAATCTTCGGCACCGAAGGCCACATGGCGGAGGGAACCAGCGAGAAAGCGACGCCCAGGATCACCACCATGACGGCGGCAAACAGCCAGTAGTTAAGGAACGGAACCGCCAGGAAGACATGAACGACCAGGAGCAGCACAGCGCCCACGATCATGATGGTGGCGCCTTTTCCTTTGTTGTCATAGATCCCGCCGAAGAGCGGGGTCAGGAAAATGGTACCGAAGGGCAGCAGCATGGGGATGATCCCGGCAAACTGCGAGGAGACGTGGTATTTGTTGATGACAAAGTCGGGTGCATAGAACAGGAACGGGAAGACGGCACCATAGAACAAAACGCACAGGATGGCGATGTACCAGAATGCTTTGTTGCTGACGATGGAAACAATGTCTTTAATACGGAAGGGTTCTTCTTCTTCTACCAACAAATCTTTTTCAGAAGCATCGAGTTTTTTATCCATTACGATGTAGGTGATAAAAGCCACGAGGCCGACCAGCATCAGGACAAAAGCCAGCAGAATGGGGGTGCTGTAGGTGAATTTGATGGCCAGCGGCAGGGAGATGGCCAGAGCCAGTGCGGTTCCCAACCGGGCGATGGACATCTGCAGTCCCATAGCCAGGGCCATTTCTTTACCCTTGAACCATTTTACGATGGCCTTCGAAAGGGTAATCCCCGTCGCCTCACTACCGACACCGAAGATGGCAAAACCAAGACAGGAAAGGAACACCTGCATCGGCACCTGACCATAGAAAGGCAGGGCGATGGTGCTGTGCAGCATGCTGGCAGGCAGGTCGGTCATGGCCCAGTAGTTCAGGGCGGTACCGATGGCCATCAGGGCGGTGGCTCCCAGACCGGTGACCCGGATGCCCAATTTATCCAGGATGATACCGCTGAAGATCAACATCAGGAAGAAGACGTTGAACCATCCGTAGGAACCGGTATACAATCCGATGTCATTACTGGTCCATCCGAGGGCGGTTTCGAGGACAGGTTTTACCGAGGAACCTGCATAATTAAAATAATAGGCTCCGAACATGGACATGGAAACCACGAACATGGCTGTCCACCGGGCGAGAGGAGACTCCCTGAGAGATTTCTGAATTGCTTCTGTCATAATAAATTTTTTTTGAAAAGTTTCTTTTAAAAAAGAATGTAAAACGGGCGAAAATAAGAAATTTTTTGTGAGTCCACCCTAAATCCGTGTTAATATGTAATAATTCTAAGCATCACACGTCGCTTTTCCGCTCGTTTCCGGGCGGTTGCAACGGCTGTCACCGTCCGTTTTCCGGAAGACCCTGTCATTTGTAAACATGGACGATTTGTTTGCTTTGAAAATATGTGTCTTCAAAGAATCCGGAAAGTGGGTATTGGGTCACCTTGGTCATTTTCAGCTGCTTCACGCGACGGATCTCGTCGTCGATGCCCATTCCTTTCAGATATAAAATCCCGTTGGGTAGCCGGTTGAACGACTTGCCGTGGATCTTGTAAAAAGTCCATTTGGTAAACGCTTCCAGGTCGGTGACCGCCCGGCTGACGACGAAGTCAAAAGTTCGGTCTACCTGTTCCACCCGGATTTGCCGGGCTTCGATATTCTTTAACTCCAGGGCGCGGGCCACTTCATTCACCACTTTGATCTTCTTGCCGATGGAGTCGGCCAGGAAGAAACGTACTTCGGGGAACAGGATCGCCAACGGCACGCCGGGGAAGCCTCCGCCCGTGCCGGCGTCCATGATCTCGGTGAACGGTTTAAAGGGCACCAGCTTTCCCAGGGCCAGCGAGTGCAGCACATGGTGCAGGTAAAAGGCATCCATATCCTTGCGGGAGATCACATTGATCTTGCTGTTCCAGTCGGAATACAAGTCCTTCAGCAGGGCAAACTGTTCTTTTTGCCTTTCGGTAAGATCCGGGAAATAACTAAACAACAGGGAAGTATCCATACATAGTTTCAAAGAAACAAAACTAAAAAAATTATCTTGTGCGGGCGAAGGGAAATTCCGTCGGGATTTTTCGGTGGAAGGTCTTTTTTGCAACGTTTGCAGCCAAAGGGGAGTCTGTGGGGCGCACCATAGCGAGTGCCATAAAATTTTTGAAAATTTTTTCCGGAAAACTTGCGTGGGAAAATTTTTTACATAGTTTTGCCTCGTTATTCAAATATTCCTGATCCGGATGTTTGAATTATACAGAGGAGCGGAGAGATCAGGCTCTGTGAAGCTCCGGCAACCTGCCACAAGGAAAGGTGCCAATACCTGCCACCACCGGAAGACCGGGATGGAATTATAATTTAAACGTAGAAAAAATGAAACTTCATTCTTTTTATCCGGGACATTCCCGAACAACATTCAGTAACGTAGTCGCAAGTCCTGCCGGTTTGTTTGTTTCTCTTTTTATTTCCAACCTCTTCAGGGCCATCAGCAGGATGCGAATGCTTTAGGGGCATTGTGCATCCCAGGAAGCATAATGTCCCCACATCTTATTTTGGTTCCGTCCGGCTTTGCCGAACGGGATCACCGGTTTAATTTATTATCCATTTTTTTCATTCAAATTATCATATATCATGAAATACGAAACCTTACAGGTTCATGCCGGCCACACGCCGGACGAAACGACGCTCTCCAGAGCCGTCCCCATTTATCAGACCACATCTTATGTCTTCAATAATACCGAACACGCCGCCAATCTTTTTGAGCTGAAGGAGTTCGGAAACATCTATTCCCGGATCATGAATCCCACCAACGACGTGCTGGAAAAGAGAATTGCGGCCCTCGAAGGTGGTGTCGCCGCGCTGGCAGTGGCCTCGGGACACTCGGCACAGTTCATCGCACTGAACAACATTCTGCAACAGGGCGATAATTTTGTTTCTTCGCCTTACCTCTATGGCGGAAGCTACAATCAGTTTAAAGTGACCTTTAAAAGGCTGGGCGTGCAGGTCCGTTTTGCCGAGAACCTCGACGTTGCCAACTTTGAGAAAAAGATCGACGAAAATACCAGGGCCCTGTATCTTGAAACCATCGGCAACCCCAGTTTTGAGGTCCCCGACTTTGAAAAATTTGCCGCCCTGGCACGCAAATACGACCTGCCGCTGATCGTTGACAATACCTTCGGAGCCGGCGGTTATCTCTGCAAACCCCTGCAACACGGCGCCCACATCGTGGTGGAATCGGCCACGAAATGGATCGGCGGCCACGGCAACAGCATCGGTGGGGTGATCGTCGACGGCGGCACCTACGACTGGGGTAACGGAAAGTATCCGCAGTTCTCCGAACCTTCGGAAGGATACCATGGTCTGGTGTTTTCGGATGTCTTCGGAAAAGATTCGCAGTTCGGCAACATCGCCTTCATCATCCGGGCCCGGGTGGAAGGGCTTCGGGATTTCGGACCGGCTTTGAGTCCCTTCAATGCCTTCCTGATCCTACAGGGCATCGAAACGCTCTCGCTGCGCGTACAGCGTTCGGTTGACAACACCCTGGCCCTGGCCCAGTGGCTGTTGAAACACCCCAAAGTGGAAAGCGTGTCCTATCCCGGACTTCCGCAAGATCCCAAACACGATACCGCCAAAAAGTATCTGGAACATGGATTCGGTGCCGTATTAGGCTTTTCGCTGAAAGGGACCAAAGAGAATACCGCCCGTTTCGTCGATAGTCTGCAGCTCATCAGCCACCTGGCCAATGTGGGCGACACGCGGACGCTGATCATCCAGCCTGCTTCCACCACCCACCAGCAGCTGAGTACGGAAGAACTCGAAGCCGCAGGTATCGGCCCTACGCTGCTGCGACTCTCGGTGGGCATCGAGCATCTGGACGATTTAAAGGCAGACCTCGAACAAGGACTGAATCAAATCTAAACGCAATGGAACTGCTCAGAATTCCCGGCCGCTTCCCGCTTGAAAGCGGAGATCATCTTTCAGGTGTGGAAGTGGCTTATCATACTTACGGAACGCTGAATGCCCAGGGCGATAATGTGGTATGGATCTGCCATGCCCTCACGGCCAACTCCGATCCGCTGGACTGGTGGAAAGGGCTGGCCGGTAAAGGGCAATGCTTCGATCCGGAGAAACATTTCATCGTCTGTGCCAATGTGCTGGGTTCGTGTTACGGAACCACCGGCCCGTTGTCAGCCAACGGGAACGGAGCAGTGTATTACCATCGTTTTCCGGATGTCACCATCCGGGATATGGTTCGGGCGCACATTGCGCTGCGGGAACATCTGGGCATTTCACAAATACAGGTAGTGACCGGCGGCTCCATCGGCAGCTTTCAGGCTGTGGAATGGGCCGTGATGGAGCCGGAGGTGATCCGGCACCTGATCATGATCGCCGGCGGTGTGAAGGCCACGTCCTGGACTGCCGGCCTGAACGAAGCCCAGCGTATGGCCATTCGCGCCGATGAGACATTTTACAGCCGTAGGCCCGACGGAGGCACCGCCGGAATGAAAGCCGCCCGCGCCGTGGCGTTGCTGAGCTACCGAAATGCACAGGCCTACAACCTTACCCAGTCGCTGCACGAGGAAGATGATTTCCGGAATCTGAAAGCCATCACCTATCAGCAGTATCAGGGCGAGAAACTGGCCAAACGCTTCAACGCGTATTCTTATTATGTGCTCACAAGAGCCTTCGACAGCCATCATGTGGGACGGGGTCGCGGCGGGCTGGAAAAAGCCCTGTCTGCAATCCGCGCCCGCACGCTGGCCATCGGCATCGACACGGATATTCTGTTTCCGGCAGATGATCAGGAATTGATCCGGAAATATATCCCCGGCGCCCGGCTGGAATTTATCCATTCCGATTACGGCCACGACGGCTTCCTGCTGGAATTCGAGCCGATCACAAAGATTATCAGAGATTTTATGAAGGATGTTGAAAGTTTTTAGAAAATGAAAAAGTTAAATATAGGACTCTATGGATTGGGTGTTGTCGGGCAGGGACTCTACACCGTATTGCAGAACAGCCGGACTGTGGATGCCGATATCCTGTCTATCTGCGTGAAACAGGAAAAGCCGCGCACCGTAGGAGCGGACCTCATCACCCGCGACCGGGAGAAGATCATCCATGATCCCAGCGTGAACGTGGTGGTGGAGTTGATCGATAATGCCGATGACGCGTATCATATCGTGAAAGATGCCCTGCGAAGCGGCAAAGATGTGGTCTCCGGCAACAAAACCATGATCGCCGCCCATCTGGAAGAACTGATCGAGATCCAAAAAGAGACGGGAAAATCGCTGTTGTACGACGCCTCCGCCTGTGGCTCCATCCCCATCATCCGGAATCTGGAGGAGTATTACGACAACGATCTGCTGCTGTCCGTCACGGGCATCCTGAACGGCTCGTCCAATTACATCCTCACCAAGATCTTCCGCGACGGCGAGGATTATGATTCGGCGCTGAAAGAAGCCCAGGAGCTGGGTTTTGCCGAAAGCAATCCCGCTTTTGATGTGGAGGGTCTGGATTCGCTGTACAAACTGGTGATCATTACCGCCCATGCCTTCGGCCTGGTGGTGGCCCCCGAAGACATCTTCCGCTTCGGGATCCCGAACATCAGCGCGTTTGATGTGCGTTTTGCCAAAGAAAAAGGCCTGAAGATCAAGCTCGTGGGAAAGGTGCAGAAAACCGAAAACAACTCGGTATCGCTCTTTGTGGCCCCGCAGTTTGTGGATGAAAGCAAGTATATCTACAATGTGGAGGACGAATACAACGGGGTGGTCATCAAGGGCGCATATTACGACAA
>JBJKPL010000228.1:0-4103 GCA_046706345.1 Candidatus Sulfidibacterium sp. | reverse complement strand
GATGAAAGGACTCAAATCAGCATTGGAATCCTAAGGCTTATTCCTTGTTTTTTGTATCGATGAGAATGGTTACCGGCCCGTCGTTGACCAGGGAAACCTGCATTTCCGCTCCGAAGACTCCCGTTTTTGACGGTTTTTCCAACTGGGAATCCATGGTCTGGATAAAGGCATTGTAAAGCGGGACGGCTGTTTCCGGCCGGGCGGCTTTGATATAAGAAGGCCGGTTCCCTTTTTTGGTGCTGGCATGCAGGGTGAACTGACTGATGATCAAGACTTCTCCTCCGGTTTCCCGGACCGAAAGGTTCATCACGCCGTTTGAATCGTCAAAAACGCGTAAACGTGCGATCTTGCCGCACAGCCATTCGATGTCTTCCTGATTGTCTGCTTCTTCGATGCCGAGTAAGATCAATAATCCGTTTCCGATGGCGGCATTTTCCTTTTCCCCGATGGTTACCGAAGCCCTTGAAACGCGTTGAATGACTGCTCTCATGGTTTTTGAATTGATGAAACCTTCGCTTTCCTTTTCTGATGTTACGCCAAATTTTACCGGCGGCCTAATCTTGCTGACAGGCGAATTTAGTACTTTTGACAAAAATAACACAATGATCAAATTAAGCGTCAACATAAATAAAATAGCCACCCTGCGCAATGCCCGCGGCGGCAATCTTCCGGATGTTCAAAAAGTGGCCGTCGACTGTCAGCGCTTCGGTGCCCAGGGGATCACGGTGCATCCGCGGCCCGATGAAAGACACATCCGGTACAAGGATGTTGAGCTTCTGCGGCCTTTGATCACCACCGAATTCAACATCGAGGGCAATCCCATTCCTTCGTTCATCGAGCTGGTGCTGCAGTTCAAACCCGATCAGGTGACCCTGGTCCCGGATGACCCCGATCAGCTGACTTCCGACCATGGGTGGGATACGATCAAACATCAGTCTTTTTTGCAGGATGTGATCGGGCGATTTAAAGAAGCGGAGATCCGAACCTCCATTTTCGTTGATCCGGACCTTAAAATGGTGGAACACGCCAAAACGACCGGTACAGACCGCATCGAATTATATACCGAAGGGTATGCCTCGGGCTATTTAAAAGACCCGGCAGGGACCATCAAACCCTTTGTTGAAGCAGCAAAAGCAGCCCGCGAAGTGGGACTTGAACTCAATGCCGGCCACGACCTGAATCTGGATAATCTGCATTATTTTGCAGAAAACATTCCCTGGGTCAAGGAGGTGAGTATCGGCCATGCCCTGATCGCCGACGCCCTGTACCTGGGTCTGCAAAATACCATTCAGCTTTATCTGAGGGCGCTGAGACTGGATTAAGGTCTTGAAAAAGGCAAAAAAAAGAGGATCCCTTTTTGGGGTCCTCTTTTTTTAGGTTTGTCTACTGTGGTGTCAGACTGAAATTCTGAAAATTAAAATTTCCTTGCAGTATAGAGACCGGAGCAGAGCTTGAAATGTACCCGGTTTTTGAAGCCGTGGCCGTACTTGGTCCGGCCGGTATTCCAGGAATCCAATATTCACCCGGATAATGGGGTTGCCCCAAAGAATCTACAAAATATTGAGTCAGGGTATACGTGTCGTAAGTTGTTCCGTCTACCGTCACGGATACATGGGCATCCGGAAGGGGATTATTAGATGCATCAAACACCATCCCAACCAAACTGCCGGTTGTGGTGGCATTCACTACCCGAACAATCGGTTTGAAAATAAAGGCTCTTCCGTGTCTGACGGGGATAAAGGAACGGCTTACATCAATATCTAAGGTGAGGTCAGGGGATAAGCCTTCCCCAACGATGACCGGTGGATTAAAGGCCAGGACCATCCGGTGCTCGGGAAAAATGACCGGATAAATCTTACCATTCTTGGCGGCCCATCCTTCTGAAACAGGCACAATGGCATAGTCGTAGGCACCGGCAGGAATTGAAAGCAGTCCAAGATCGCCCATAATACCGGTTTGCATGTGGAGTAAATCGTCAAAATATTCCACCTGAGTCCACACAGTATCAAGCCTGGCTTCTACACCCAATCGATCATTGCCTTTTCTGACCAGAATAATGGCGGTCAGTTTACCGCCCGCAGAATCAAATTGAGAAGCATAACTGTTTACACTTCTGAAATGTAACCTTATTTTGCCTTTGCCTGATTCGACGGAAGACTTTAATGCGGCACTTTGAGCCGATGTATCGGGCTTGGCGTTTTGCAAAACCCCTGAGTTGCGCGAACATGCAAATAAACCTAAAACAAGGCCTAAAACTAAGAGGGTCGATTTTATTTTCATAATCAAAGTTATTTGTTAACAATGAACCAAATGTAATAAATGTTGATAAATAATGGTTATATTTATTATTAAAAATTTTAATAACTTGAAAACAAATAAGTTATAAATACAAATAATTATGAAAAATTGTGAATAACAAACAGAAAAATGAAAAAATCCATATTTTATAGTCCTTTCCGATACGTTATTGGTTGAATTTCGGATAATTATTAATTATCCAATATCGGATTTCCTGAAATGAAATCTGGGGCATCTGTGAAATTTTGACAGTCCGGATGGTTGGGTACGATATTTGAATTTGATAAAAAAAATCGAAGCATCATGAGTAAATTCAATGAAATCATTAATTTAGACCAGCCCGTGCTGATCGATTTTTCGGCGGAATGGTGCCAGCCCTGCAAAATGATGCCCCCCATTCTGAAACAGGTGAAGCAGCATTATGGCGACAAGATCCGGATCCTGAAAGTGGATGTGGATCGGAATCCTGAGATCTCCCAAAAGTGGATGATCCAAAATATCCCCACCATGATGATCTTCAGGAAAGTACAAATGAAATTCCGTCAGGCAGGAGTGATCCCGGCGGACCGGTTAATGGAAATTGTCGGAAGATTTTAGTAAAAAACTTAGGAATATATAATGGAACAAAAAGGCGTTGTGTTGCAACCCGTCGGAATGATCCGCACGGGTTTTAAAACCCGTGAAAACATGCCACGACAGGGACGACTGGGAACCGGCAACAAGGGTTGGGTTGAAATGGATCCTGCCTTTGCAGAAGGGTTGGACAGGCTGGAGGAATACAGTCATGTGTATCTGATCTTTTATTTTCATCAAAGCAACGGTTTTCATCTTACCCAGATTACCCCCAATCATCATGAAATCAAAGGCGTTTTTGCCACCCGGAGCCCCCATCGCCCCAACCCCGTCGGCCTGACCATCGTGGAGCTGGAGCGGATCGAAGGGAACAAAATTTATTTTTCCGGCGCCGATATGCTTGATGGAACGCCCTTGCTGGACATCAAACCCTATTTCCCAGAACTGGATGTGTATCCTGAAGCAACGGGGGGGACGCCGCATCACAACCCGTAAAAACCAACGCGGAATGCAGCGTAATAATAAAATATTAATTTTGCACGCTCACAGGGTGATGGAGTTCGCCTTTAACCGTTTCCTGAATTCACTTCAGAACTGATAACTCCTACCAGGTTCTATTAATTAACAGGAGCAGAAAGATGCAAAATTATTTTTTGGTTGCCATTGGCGCCGCTTTTGGCGGTACCTTCAGATACTGGGTCGGCGGAGTTACTCAGAAAATACTTCCTTTTGGTTTTCCTTACGGAACGTTGGTGGTAAATGTCCTGGGAAGCTTTATCCTGGGCTTTCTGATCTATTATTTTGACGCCAAGCGGTTGCTTTCCCCGGAATTACGGCTGATGCTTGCAGTTGGTTTTTGTGGCGGCTTTACCACTTTTTCTTCTTTCTCTTTCGAAACCATGAACCTATTCAGGGATTCGGAATATTTTCTGGCCATGTTAAACGTGGGGTTGAACATTTTCCTAACTTTAGGGGCCGTCTTTTTATCGTACTATTTGGCCAAAACTTTAAACGCAGGTTAACATGCAAATGAAACGGGAATCGAAGCTGGTACGTATCTTTATCGGAGATTCCGATAAAATCGGTTCCGTACCGGTTTACGAAAAAATCGTGCTGGAAGCCAAGAAATCCGGCCTGGCCGGAGCCACGGTCTTTAAGGGGATTATGGGTTACGGCGGTTCCAGCCGGATTCATACCTCCAAAATTCTCCGCCTTTCGGAGGACCTTCCCCT
>JBJKPL010000227.1:0-4525 GCA_046706345.1 Candidatus Sulfidibacterium sp. | reverse complement strand
GTCCGGACCGGGTCCTGATCAAGGTGGCGGCCACCTGGGAAGGCATCAAAGCCGCCGAGATCCTTGAAAAAGAAGGCATCCATACCAATTTGACCCTGCTTTTCAGCCTGACGCAGGCCATTGCCTGTGCCAATGCCAATGTGACGCTGATATCGCCATTCGTGGGGCGCATCCTCGACTGGTACAAAAAAGAACGGGGAGTGGATTCCATTGCAGCCCATGAAGATCCCGGCGTGTTGTCGGTGCATGAAATCTACAATTATTACAAGAAATTTAATTTCCAGACCGAAGTGATGGGGGCCAGTTTCCGCAACACCGGCGAGATCAAGGAACTGGCCGGCTGCGACCTGCTTACCATTTCGCCGCAACTCCTTTCGGAACTGGAAAATTCGAACGAACCGCTCACCCGGAAATTAAGTCCTGAAAAAGCGGAGAAATCACATTTGCAGCGGGTTGACCTGGATGAAATGTCGTTTCGATGGAATCTGAACGAAAATCCCATGGCCATTGAAAAACTGTCTGAAGGGATCCGCCGCTTCAGCAACGACATCCGCCAGCTGGAGAAATATTTTTTGAAACAATTCTGATGTAGAATCCACTTGCTGAAAAACAAAAGCCGCCCGATCAGCGGCTTTTTTGTTTTTTCTGTGTGAAGATGGTAGCCCCACCAGGACTCGAACCTGGATCAAGAGTTTAGGAAACTCCTATTCTATCCCTTGAACTATGAGGCCGCTTAAAAGGTTTGCAAAAATAATATTTTTTCGCCCAGCGCCGTATAATTTAACGGCTTAAATAATTTAGGCGGCAGCAAACACCTGTCGGGAGCAAAATTACACATTTTGACCGGACGACCCGGCCCGTGGAAAAGCGTCCTACAAAAGAAAACTCATCAAAATACCTGCCACAACGGCAGAACCGATCACCCCGGCCACATTGGGGGCCATGGCATGCATCAGCAAATGGTTGGTATCGTCGTATTTCAGTCCTTCCATCTGCACGACCCGGGCACTGTCGGGCACGGCCGATACCCCCGCAGCACCGATCAGGGGGTTGATCTTGTTGCCTTCAGGTGAAAACAGATTCATCACCTTGGCAAAGATCACTCCGCCGGCGGTGGCCACAATAAAGGACGCCGCCCCCAGCACAAAGATCAGGATGGATTGTTTTGTCAGAAAAACATCGGCCTGGGTAGAAGCGCCGACCGTCATGCCGAGGATAATGGTTACACTGTCGATCAGTGCATTGCTGGCGGTATTGGCGAGCCGTTTGGTGACCCCGCTTTCTTTCAGGAGGTTTCCGAGGAAAAGCATCCCCAATAAGGGCAGTGCTCCCGGCGAGATAAAGGTGGTCAGGATCAGGGCCACGACCGGAAAGATGATCTTTTCTCTTTTGCTGA
The DNA here is from genome assembly GCA_046706345.1 of Candidatus Sulfidibacterium sp. Lineage (GTDB taxonomy): Bacteria > Bacteroidota > Bacteroidia > Bacteroidales > F082 > Sulfidibacterium. Next base: position 3,129 of record JBJKPL010000227.1, on the reverse strand, counting down.
CGGCACGGGGTGGTTTCATGCGGATCACACGCTCTTTTTTGGTGGTGAAAAGCCGCATCACCGGAGGCTGGATCACGGGCACCAGGGCCATATAAGAATAGGCAGCAACGGCAATGGGACCGATCAGGTTCAGGGTTTTGATGCCGTGCACCAGCCCGCCGTTGGCCAGTTTCGACGAAAGAAAAATGGCGGTGGGCCCGTCGGCGCCGCCGATGATCCCGATGGAAGCAGCCTCGGGGAGTCTAAATCCCAGCCAGATGGCGCCCAGAAATGTGGCAAAGATCCCCAATTGGGCTGCAGCGCCCAGCAAGATCAAGCGCGGGTTGGAGATCAACGAGGAAAAATCGGTCATGGCACCGATACCCAGAAAGATCAAGGGCGGAAAAACCCCCTTCAGAACGCCCATGTACAAATAACGCAACACACTGCCGTCCTGATAGATTCCGATGTGCAGGTTGATGGATCCGTCCTGAAAAAACGGGATGTTCCCGATGATGATCCCGGCGCCGATGGGGATGAGCAGGAGCGGTTCATATTCATACCGGATGGCCAGAAAGATAAAAAAGATCCCGATCAGGATCATGATGAGGTTGCCGGTTTTGGCATTCCGGATGCCGGTGAAACTGTAAAACCGGTTCAGACCGTTTAAAATTTCGTGGCCGAAATCGGTGCCCTGACCGCTTCCGATCTGGCCGACTGTTTTATTTAACAGACCGATATTCAGTATATTGTTTGACAGTAGCTGGTTGGCCATGAATAAAAATAACAGCAGTCCGGTTACCAGCAGGGCTTTTTTTACAAATGGGTTATGCATGTCTTCAGATTAAATCGTGAACCAACGAATTATAACTCGATTTCGATCAGAACCTGATCCTGGATGATGGTATCCGTTGCCTTGACTTTCACCGATTTCACGATGCCTTCTTTGTCGGATTTGACCAGGTTCTCCATCTTCATGGCTTCATAGATCAGCAACTTGTCGTTTTGCTGCACCTTGTCGCCTTCTTTGACAAAAACATGCATGACCACACCGGGTAGAGGTGCCTTTACGCCATGGAGGGTTCCCTTTTCTTCCCTGGCCTGGACCTTCGACACCGATGGCGCCGCCGGACGTTTCAAGGTGACCGCCGGGCGGGTTTTCGGTTTTTGCAACTCCACCTCGTACTGGGTTCCGTTGACTTCGATGAGGGCGTTTAAACCTTTCAGTTTGATGATCTCGGTTTCGTATTCGTTCCCCCGGATGGTAAATTTGAATCGCTTCATACTTTCTAACGTTTAAAATCCTGAAGTCCGTAAATCTTGGAACTCCAGGGAGAATAGGTTTTTGATGCTTTTTTTATGGTCAGCAGATTGCTTTCGTCGTCGTGCAGTTCTTTGGTGAGATACACGGTCATGGCGATGGCTGCCACCACCTGCCCCGGGATCTCAAAGCTCTGATCTTCGCGGATGTGTGGCATCTTGCCCAGTTTGACAAGCTTTTTCTTGACGTTGTACTGCAGCAATCTGGCCACCCCGACAAAAGAAAAATACAGCAACAGCAAGGCAAAAAATACGATTACATATCCCGTGATGGAGATGACGATGCCCTGATCCATATCAGAGACCTGATTCAGTAGTATCATGGTTTTTAATTTAAAGCGGGAGGTTGGAATGTTTTTTCAACGGATTGACATCCTTTTTTGTGGCCAGGGTTTGCAGTGCACGGATGATCCGGAACCGGGTATTCCTCGGTTCGATCACATCGTCGATAAAACCGTAGCGGGCGGCATCATAAGGATTGGCGAATTTATCTTTGTACTCCTTTTCCTTGATCAGCAGATAATCTTCTTTTTCTTCCGGAGTCATGTTTTTTATTTTCTTTCCTTCCAGGATTTCCACAGCCCCCGATGCTCCCATGACGGCAATTTCTGCCGATGGCCAGGCGTAGTTGATATCGGCACGCAGTTGTTTGGATCCCATCACATCATGAGCCCCTCCGTAGGACTTACGCAGGGTAATGGTGATCTTTGGGACGGTGGCTTCGCCATAAGCAAACAACAATTTGGCACCGTGGATGATGATACCGCCGTATTCCTGGGCGCTTCCCGGCAGAAAGCCCGGAACGTCCACCAGCGTCACAATGGGAATATTAAAAGCATCACAGAACCGGACAAAACGGGCGGCTTTGCGGGAGGCGTTGATGTCGAGGACTCCGGCCAGGAAGTTGGGCTGGTTGGCAACCAGGCCCACCGGCATCCCGTTGAAACGGGCAAATCCCACCACGATATTTTTGGCATAATTTTCCTGAACCTCCAAAAAGTCATTGTGATCAACAATGAAATAGATCACATCTTTCACATCATAGGGCACACTGGCATCGTCGGGAATGATCTCGTTCAGGGCATCTTCCTGCCGGTGGATGGGATCATTACATTCCGCCACCGGCGGATCTTCCAGGTTGTTTTGCGGCAGGAAGGAAAGCAATTTGCGGATCAGGAGAATGCCTTCCTCCTCGTCTTCCACCACAAAGTGGTTGACGCCAGACTTTTTCTCGTGGACCTCGGCACCGCCCAGGCCATCCGTAGATATGTCTTCACCCGTAACTGTTTTGGCCACTTTCGGACCGGTGACGAACATGTAACTGTCCTTTTTGCTCATCAGGATAAAGTCCGTCAGGGCAGGCGAATAAACGGCACCGCCGGCACAGGGTCCGAAGATGGCCGAGATCTGAGGGATGAGGCCTGAAGCCAGGATGTTGCGCTGGAAAATATCTGCGTAGCCCGCCAGACTCTTCACGCCTTCCTGAATACGGGCACCGCCGCTGTCGTTGAGCCCGATGACGGGGGCCCCCACTTTCATGGCCTGGTCCATGATCTTACAGATCTTCTTGGCATAGGCCTCCGAAAGGGAGCCTCCGAAGATGCTGAAATCCTGAGAAAATACATATACCACACGGCCTTCGATGGTGCCGTGACCGGTTATTACGCCGTCGGTAAGGTAATGTTCTTTTTCGAGCCCGAAATCGGTACTCCGATGGCTCACAAACATGTCGAATTCCTCAAAGCTGCCTTCATCCAGCAACATGAGCACACGTTCGCGCGCGGTGAATTTCCCTTTCTGATGTTGCAATTCCAGCCGTTTCTCACCGCC
>JBJKPL010000226.1:0-6633 GCA_046706345.1 Candidatus Sulfidibacterium sp. | reverse complement strand
CCGCTCAGCTTTCGCCAGAAAATTGCCTGGGGCGTCCGGAGGGACCAGGATTCCTTGCTGGATACGCTGAACCGCTGGCTTTCCCGGTTCCGGAATACCCTGGAAGCAAAGATCCTGTACAACAAATATTTCAGGAATGCGGGAAGCAAAAGCATTACCAACACACGGTATTTATCCTATCAGGGCGGCAAACTTTCGCCGTATGACGGCATCATCAAAGAAGCGGCAAAAAAAATGGGTTGGGACTGGCGGCTGCTGGCATCGGTAATTTATCAGGAATCGGGTTTTAAGAAAAACCTGCGTTCCTGGGTCGGGGCCTACGGATTGATGCAGATGATGCCGGATGCCATGGCCCGTTATGATATCGACACCCTTTCGTCGCCCAAGGCCCAGATCATGGCCGGGGCGTCGTACCTGAAATCACTCGAAAAGCAGCTCCCGGACAGCATTACCGACTCCCTGGACCGGATCAAATTCACCCTGGCATGTTACAACGGAGGCTACAGTCACATCATGGATGCGCGCAGGCTGGCGGAAAAACATGGAAAGGATCCCGACATCTGGAGCGGCAACGTAGACTATTATGTGCTCCATCTTTCCGAGAACATTTATTATGACGATCCCGTGGTGAAGAGCGGGTACATGCGCGGCTGGGAAACCTACCGTTTTGTGAAGGATATCTTCCGGAGGTACAACAACTACAAAAAGCTGATCAACCCGAAACAATTGGTGCTGGTAAAATAAAAGCCCGATGATGTTTCACCGGGCTTTGCAGGATCTTTCGTACTGCTTAAAAATTCATTTCTTTTTTCAGTTTATCGGTCCAGATGCGGGTCCGCTCCGGGGTCCGCTCCGGCTGGGTGTCTTCGTCGAGCGCAAGTCCGAAGAAATTGTCCTTCTGCAAGCCGTCGGATTCGGTGAATTTATAGCCTTCCGTAGGCCAGGCGCCGATCACACGGGCACCGGTTTTGGTGACGGCTTCATGGAAAATGCCCAAAGCATCCACAAAATTGGCCGGATACAACACCTGATTTCCCAATCCGAAAATTGCAAAAGTGATTCCTGAAAGGTCTTTGTTTTCAATTTCACGGAAAAAATGATTCCAACGGTTGTCGTTGGTGGTTTCTTCCCATTTTTCTGCGCCGATGGTGGATCCGCCCAGGATCACCAGTTTATAATCCGTAAGATCCTTTGCGTTAAAACTTTCGAGATCAAAAAGATCAGCCGTTTGGGGATCGAACTGATTGTAAACAACGTGGGCCGCCTTTTCCACACTGCCGCCTTTGCCCCAGAATAAAACTGCAATTTTCTTCATAGTTCCGTTTTTGTGAACCCGTGTCAAATCGGGGGTTCCATTTCGCCCGTAAAATTAAAACTAATTTTTCAATCGTTTGAGTGATTCAACTATTTATGATGGTTAAAAATTAACACCTCTTTCCTGCGCCAGGCAAGGGACACCCAAATTTGAGCATGTCCTCGCTAACGTTTGTTCCTGACCCTGCCGATGACCACAGGAGTTAATCGTGTTACCGACAAAATGTTAACCCGGCCAAAGCATGATTATTTAAAATAATTCCAAATAAAGAATTAATTTTGCGCCGGAAAATCGAAAGATCGTTAATAAATTAACAAAACGAATTAACTTTGAGCCAATGAAATCAATAACCAATATACCCCCGGCTGCAACCCGGCGCGTTGTGATTGTGGGTGGCGGTTTTGCAGGCACCGAGCTTGTGAAAGGCTTGTTGAAAACCTCTTATCAGATCGTATTGCTCGATCGGAACAATTTTTACCAGTTTCAGCCGCTCTTGTATCAGGTAGCTATGTCGGGGTTGGAACCCAGCGCCATTTCCTTTCCCATCCGCCGTATCTTCCGCCATAAAAAGCGATTTTTCTTCCGCATGGCCGAAGTAACCGGAATCAATCCTGAAAAAAAAGAAGTAGAAACCAATATCGGTGCGTTGTCCTATGATTACCTGGTGCTGGCTGGCGGTGTTACCACCAACTTCTTTGGCAACAAAGAACTGGAAAAGAAAGCCTTTACCATGAAATCGGTATCGGATGCCATTTTTATCCGGAATGCCATCCTGGAGAATTACGAACGGGCGCTGGATTACGCAACGGATGAAGAAAGACAGCCGTTCCTGAATCTCGTGATTGTGGGCGGCGGCCCGGCCGGCGTTGAACTGGCGGGTTCACTGGCGGAAATGAAAAAATTCATCCTGCCCAAAGACTATCCCGAGCTGGACTTTAATAAGATGAAGGTATATATCTTCGAGGCGGGGCCAAAAATCCTTTCCAACATGCGGGAGCACTCCTCGACCACGGCGCTGAAGTATTTGAAAAAACTGGGCATCGATGTAAAAACAGGCATCGCCGTGAAGGATTACGACGGAGAGCATGTGAAACTTTCCACGGGGGAGATTCTGAAATCCAAAATGATGATCTGGACTGCCGGGGTGACGGCCAAAAAAATTCCGGGGCTGGACGATCAGGTGTTCGGCCCGGGGGGACGCATTCTCACCGACCGGATCAATCGGGTTCAGGGTCAGGAAGCTGTTTTTGCCATCGGGGATCTGTCGCTGATTCAGACGGAGAAGTATCCCAAAGGCCATCCACAGGTGGCTCAGGTGGCCATGCAGCAGGCACGGCAACTGGCGCGGAACCTGGACCGGATGGCCAAAGGTAAACCCACCGCTGCATTCCGATATACCGACAAGGGCATGATGGCCACGGTGGGAAGAAATCTCGCCATCGCCGACCTGCCGCTGGTCAGTTTTAAGGGGTTCTTTGCCTGGCTGCTCTGGTCGGTGGTGCACCTGATCTCCATCATGGGATCCAAAAACAAGCTGTTCGTGTTTCTGGACTGGGCCACGAATTATTATGTTTACGATCCCTCGCTGCGACTTCTGATCAAACCCAAGATCCGCAACGGAGAAGCCGGATAGAAAAAATCAGGGTTTGTTTTTGATTTCCGTATTCCCGATCACCACCACGATCTCGCCCTTGACAGCGGGTTTGCTTTTAAAATACTCGGTAACTTCCGTCAGGCTGCCCCGGACATTTTCTTCGTGGATTTTGGTCAGCTCCCGTGAAACGGAAGCTGGCGTCTCCAGGCCGAAGTATTCCGAAAACTGCTCCAGGGTCTTCACCAACCGGTGGGGCGATTCATAAAACACCAGCGTATAGGGCATCGCGGCAAGCTCTTTCAGCCGGGTTTGCCGGCCTTTTTTGTGTGGCAAAAATCCTTCGAAAAAGAAGCGGTCGGTAGGGAAGCCCGATTGCACCAGGGCCGGCACAAATGCGGTTGCGCCCGGAAGGCTTTCCACTTCGATATTGTTTTGCAGGCATTCGCGCACGAGCAAAAATCCGGGATCCGAAATGGCCGGCGATCCTGCATCGCTGACCAGGGCCATGTCTTCGCCGGCGGCCAGCCGTTCTATAATTCCGGCCAGCACCTGATGTTCGTTATGGATGTGAAACGCCTGCAACCGGTTTTTGATCTCGAAATGTTTTAGCAGATGGCCCGTAGTCCGGGTGTCTTCCGCCAGGATCAACGAAACCTCTTTCAGGATCCGGAGTCCCCGGAGCGTCATGTCTTCCAGGTTGCCGATGGGCGTGGGAACGAGATACAGTTTAGCCATGAGGAAATACGTTAGGCATATTTTTTCACCAGCAAAGCCTTCATTTTCTGAAAAGCCATACCCGTTTTTGAGAAATCGTGCTGGACACTCAACTCCGACAGATACGTCAGCGCACCCTGAAGGCTCTGAAAATGATTCAGCTCGTCCAGCACTTTGTTGTACTGATCCATGTCTCCGTTAAACAGCTCGTTGATAAACTGAAATTTGTCATTGATGCCGATGCCTTCCCGCAGGTCGCCCACACGCGAGTGCTCGAGTCTTTCACCCAGATTCGGTTGATTGGATTGCTGCAGCACCGATCCGAGGGAATCGTCGCTGGATACGGAAAAAAGATCCAGCGTGGTTTTCGGTTGGGTTTCCGCCAGTTCCTGACGGTCCTCTTGTTCCGGACCCTGTTCGATGGCCACATCTTCGTATACCGTCTCGTGATCCTCCTCCGGCTCCGTTACCGGTTCTTCAGCTAGCTTTTCTTCCGGTTCCACCGCGTCCTCCGTTTCGGTCCGGACTTCTGTCGTTTCTTCTTCCGTTTCTTCTCTGTCCCGGACATCTTCTTCCACAGGAGGTTGAGGTTCCGGCTGCGCCGATTCTAATTCTTCGCTTTTCGCTTCTTCAAGTTCCACTTCCTCTTCATCGATGATTTTTTCTTCCTGGGATTGAGAGGTAAAATGTTGCGGTTCCGGCTGATCTTCCACCGTGGCGGGCGAGGCGGGTTCCTCTGCCTGAACCGCAGTAGAACCGGGTTGTAACGCCAGGATCTGCTCATACAGTTCCCGGGTTTTTTGTTGTAAAAGATCGATGTCTATTTGATGAATGCCTGAAGAATTCTTCAGTCTGCCTGCCAGGGTTTGCAGTGTTTCCAGTGTTGCATCAAGCTGCGAAATCGGATCTGAATGGGTCATGCTCTATGATTTATCGATGAAAAACGGATGTTTATAAAACGTCAGATTTTGTGAAAAAATTGCCACCGGAATCCGGTAAGTCCGGCCCGGATTTGGTTAATTTTGTTCCTTCAAAAGAAGCAAGAAAATTAACAAATAGCGCATGTTTCTCGAAAAAGACCGGAATCACGCTGCCCGGAAGGGATGGATCGAAGTGATCTGCGGATCGATGTTTTCAGGTAAGACCGAAGAGCTGATCCGGCGACTAAACCGTGCCCGGATCGCCAAACAAAAAGTGGAGATCTTCAAACCCGAGATCGACACCCGGTACGATGAAAACGATGTGGTATCGCACGACGCCAAAGCCGTTTCCTCCACACCGATCCAGAATGCTTCCCAGATCCTGCTGTATGCCGATGACTTCGAAGTGGTGGGCATCGACGAGGCCCAGTTTTTCGGAGACGAGCTGGTTTCTACCTGTGACGACCTGGCCAATCGCGGAAAGCGCGTCATCGTGGCGGGTCTGGATATGGACTATAAAGGCAATCCTTTCGGCCCCATCCCCAAACTGATGGCCATGGCCGAAGAAGTTACCAAAGTACATGCCATCTGCATCCGCTGCGGCGATCTGGCACAGTATTCGCACCGGACCGTGAAAAACGACAAGCTGGTGGTGCTGGGCGAAACCGAAGCCTACGAACCCTTGTGCCGTAGCTGCTTTCACAAGGCCATGAAGGAAAACAACCCGGGATAAAATGCCTTTTCACCGGAAAGGTCTTTTGGCCCTGCCGCTTTTACCGCTTCCAATAATTTCATTTATAATTTAATAGCGCTTCCTGTTCCGGCGCTTTTCGGTTCCAATCACGGGTAACGGTACGTTCTTTTTGTTAATTTTGCCGGTTGTAATGTTATAACCCTTCGTATGAAGCGCATTTTAATCATTTTTAGTTTCATTTTAATAAGCACCTCGCTCATGGCACAGAATTCAAAGCCGGAAACACTGATCGTGATCCATACCAAATTCGGCGATATGACCGCCGTTTTATACAACGACACGCCGTTGCATCGCGATAATTTCATCAAATTAATCAAAGAAGGATGGTTTAACGGTTCCCCGTTTCATCGTGTCATCAAGAATTTCATGATCCAGGGCGGAAGCAACAAAGACGGGCGTCAGGATCCGGGATATACCATTCCTGCCGAGATCCGGGCCGACCATTTTCATAAGAGAGGTGCCCTGGCTGCCGCCCGGATGGGTGACAATGTGAATCCCGAAAAACGGTCCAGCGGATCGCAGTTTTATATCGTTCAGGGCGAACGGGCCACGCCGGCCTACCTGGATGCCGTAAGCAAACATACCGGACATGTGTTCACGCCGGAAGAAAGAAAGGTGTATGAAACCATCGGCGGTACGCCACATCTCGATGGCGGATACACCGTCTTCGGTGAACTGGTGGAAGGTTTTGATGTGCTGGACAAGATCGCCGCCGTAAAAACCGACAGCCATGACAAACCCATTGAACCGGTGACCATGACCATTAGTATTTTGGAATAAAAGAGAGAAAAAGCATTGTGATGAAGAATAAGATTGCTGAATGTTTAAAAGAGGTGGCGTCGTTCAACGCTGCCGGCATCGACGAATTAGAACAGTTTCGTATCAAATACCTGGGAAAGAAAGGGATCATCCCTTCGCTTTTCGCTGATTTTAAAACCGTTCCTGCCGAAGACCGGAAGGAAATCGGGCAGGAGATCAACCACCTGAAAAATGCCGTTCAGGAAAAGATCGTGTCCTTAAAAGAAGCGCTCGATAAAGGCGGAGAAGCCCAGGTTTCAGGCCTCGACCTGAGTCTTCCCGGCGGAAGCCAGCTGGGCGGACGTCATCCGTTGTCGCTGGTGCGGAACGAAATTATCGAGATCTTTTCCCGGATCGGCTTTTCCGTTTCCGAAGGTCCCGAGATCGAAGACGACTTTCACAATTTTACGGCACTGAACTTCCCCGAAGAACACCCGGCCCGTGATATGCAGGATACTTTCTTTGTTGAAAGAGACCCCGACGTGGTACTGAGGACCCATACTTCATCCGTGCAGGTGCGCGTGATGGAACATACACA